>CAJXKT010000124.1 GCA_913055705.1 uncultured bacterium | reverse complement strand
CAACTAACTTCACTCAAAGTCGTGGATTATCATCGAAAACAGCAAATTAGTCAACAAAAAATAATTTTTTTATGTTGCCATATATAGCAAAGATGTGGAGACAATTTTCCCTGTAATCATAACAGTTTAGACATTCTCAGCAATGAATTTCAGCATTCTGAAGCTGTCTTTTTGAACACTTCCAGTGCATAATCAACATCCGATCTATTCAAATCCTTATGCGTGACCATTCTGCCAAAGTTTTTCTCAAGATAGACCACATAAACTCCTTTTTTGCCGACATTTTCCACAAATTCCCTACAACTCAGGTTTGGCAATTCATATCTAAAACAGACAATGTTCGTTTGCACTGTTTTCAGTTTGATACTAAAACCTTCTATTTCCACCAAGCCATTGGCAAGATATCTTGCATTGTCATGGTCTTCCGCCAATCTATCAGTCATTTCCTCTAACGAAACTATACCGCAAGATGCCAGAATTCCTGTCTGCCTCATGCTACCACCCAGCATTTTTCTCCTGCGTCGTGCTTCTTTTATAAATTCCTTTGTACCTGCAATGATAGAACCGACGGGAGACGCCAACCCCTTCGAAAGGCAAAACATAATCGAATCACAATCCCCGGTCAACTCAGCAACATCAATACCCTGAAATATTGCAGAATTAAATATTCTCGCACCATCTAAATGAAGCCGCAAACCGTATCGCTTCGCAATCTTATAAATCTTAGCAGTTTCTTCAGGCGTAACAACCGTTCCACCAGCCAGGTTGTTGGTATTTTCCAATACTATGAGTGAAGTCCTGGGGAATCGTATATCGTCCAGATTAATGAGTGACTCAAGCTCTTCTAAATTTAAATGGCCTGTTTCATCAGCATCCAATGGACATATTGTTGTTCCTGTTAACGCAGATGTATTCCCGGCTACCATAGTATTTATATGCGCTTTCCTGTCGCATATCAAACCATCACCGGGCTTTGTGTGTACCATTATTGCGATAAGGTTTCCCATGATACCACTGGGAACAAACAGGGCATCTTCCTTTCCCAATCTCTCGGCAGCCATTTCTTCCAACCTGTTGGTAGTAGGATCTTCACCAAAACCATTATCTCCTACTTCAGCATCTTTCATGACCTGCCGCATCTTTGAAGTAGGCATGGTAACTGTATCACTTCGCAAATCCACAATACGCATTATTCCTCTTTTTCGCCCTCTCCAAAACGCTGATCAGCTTCATTCTTTTCTTCGCCAGATTGCCAGCTGGCCTCTGATTCAACTTCTCCGGAATGTTGATCAATTTCATCTTCATCATTGTCATCTTGTTGATCAACCTCTTTGCTTTCCTCATCAAAATGACGGCTGGTTTCTGCTTCGTCTTCCTCGTAATACCGCGCAACCTCTTTTTCACCTTCAACAACTTCTCTGGCCAAATCCATATAATCCTGTGTGCCACGACTATCAGGGGCATACCGCGTAATTGGCAGGCTGGAAATAGGACATTCTGCGAGTTGCGTACTCTCCCTTATAATAGATTTAAATAACTTATCGTGGAACTTTTCCTTAATCTTTTCCACTACCTTATTGCTTAAATTTGTCCTTACATCAAACATGCACGCAATTATACCCGTAACTTCAAGTGAAGAGTTCAGTGTATCCTTAACCAGATTCACTGTATTGAGCAATGTAACCAGGCCATTCAGGGCCAGTACCTTTGTTTCCAGAGGTATAATAACTTCCCTTACCGCTGACAATGCGTTAACGGTAAGCAGCCCAAGTGAAGGGGGACAATCCAGAATAATGTAATCAAATTTATTTATTAAAGGAGATATGCTTTTCTTAAGTATGGTATCGTTCTCCAATTTGTTTGCCAATGTTCTTTCTATTGCAGCCAGAGTCACATTAGACGGAACAACCCACATATTTTCTATACTTGTTTCATGTAAGATTTCTTTTATAGGTAAATTATCATGAAACACATTAAACATGGATTTATGCAATTCGTTAATATTTATGCCCATCCATGAGCTTGAGTTGCCCTGAGGATCGATATCTATTAATACCACTTTCTTACCAAGGTCTGCCAGACAAGCTCCAAGGTTTACGGCTGTAGTAGTTTTACCAACACCACCTTTTTGATTTATTAATGCTATAGTCCGCACCTAAACCCCTTTTACTGTTTTATGTATCATGAAATGATCCTATTATGAATTGGTAACGCAAAACATTGGGAGCAAGTAAACACTCTAAAAAAGATAAATATGTGAGGTATCAATTTTCTAATCTCTGGAAATGCTCTTCGTCATTCTCACTTCAACTCAACAAAGAATTCATGGAGAACCTTGCGGACATGCCAAATTACACTCCTGAATGATTCCAGAATATCAAGGTAAACAGGAGCTGACTTTGGCGTACACACACCGGCAATGAGCCTGTCTTCGTGAAAGATGGCATATTCGTCTGCAAGTTCACATAATCTCTTTCCATTCCCATCCAAATTTTTAGCCAGATCGCCATTGCTTGTGCGGATACAGTCACCCACAGAATTCAACAGTACCAGTGTTTCATCAAATAATTTATATGACTCCTTTACAGATTTATCCGAAAACAAAATGCCTTCTCTTATCTTTCTCTTTGTAGCATTAAAAAGCTTATTCAATCCTTTTCCCATCCTGTCAAAATGTTCTGGAACCGGGATAAAATGTTTAATATCCTCATTAGATCTTTCTCTAAGAATGGATTTAAGTAGACCCTCAGAATCTTTATAAAGCTTTTCTTCAATCTCTTCGACTTTCCCTATAGAACTCAAATCATGTTTCCTGAATCCCTCATAAATCATTTCAAACATCTCTTTTGTATGATTAAGCATTACTAATGTATTATTCTTTATTTCATCGTGACTAACCATTCCAGCCCCCTTCCTTTTTCATTAAGACTTTATTGCTTTATCCGGCTTGATATTTATGATCACAATCACTTGACAATTAAGCATATAACTTGTGAAAAAACAATATATATTCCTAGCCATTATTTTCCAATACGGCTATGTAAGGCAGGTTTCTGTATTTATTGTCAAAATCAAGGCCGTAACCAACGACAAACTTGTTCTCAATCTCAAAACAGCAATAATCCGGTACTATTTCTGTTTCCCTCCGTGCCTCTTTGCTAAGGAGCACACATACTTGTATCGACATGGGATTATGCCCCTTAATCACCTGTACAATCCTGGAAAGAGTTTTACCGGTATCCAGTATGTCATCCACAATCAGGACATGCTCATCCTTTATATTCAAACTGATATCATTGACTATATCTGTCTCTGCCTTTGAAACGGTCGAAGTCCCGATATAAGTATTAGCCCTGACAGTATCAATCTTGACAGGAAAAGGAATGTGTCGGATCAGGTCTGAAAGGAATATGAGACTGCCGTTAAGTACACCAATTATGGTCAACCCTTTATGCTCGTATTCTGCGGTAAGCCTTTGTGCCAGCTCGCTGACTTTATGCTTAATTTCGGCTTCAGTGATTAAGACTTTTCCAATACCATTATTCATAGCATTTTCCGTAGAGGTAGCCTTCGGACCTGCCCCCTACTCCGGCTTTTCTTCTTTTGCAAGACTTAGATTGGCCTTCAATGTTTTTGTGTAGTGATGATCATCGCCAAACCTCACCTGCTAATTCAGTAACGTCTTTGCGCAGTTGCTCGCGTAATACTATTTGTTCATCTGTCAATGGAGGTACGTGGCCATGATATGATTTACCTGGAATGCGAAACATAAAGAATAAAAAGGAGGAAACAATAATAATAAATAAAGCAGCTGATATCACTACCTTTCTTGAAAACATTCGACCCATCACTGATCAAGGTTTGACCGGGAAGCTTCATGGCAATTTCGTTTTTGCGAGAATTGCCATAATTCACCATGTAACGATTACAAGGTATTTCTGATGCCAGAAATTCTTAGAATCCTTAATATCCACGAATGACAAACCATTCTCATAAGTTATATCGTAATGGCTCCTGTTACGATAAGGCAATATTTTCTTAATTCTTCCATCAACACTGAATTTATTAAGAATTGATCTTTCATGTGTAAATTCAGCTAAGGTAAAATCCTCTCCTAAAACATAGTTTTTACTAAACGGATTTAATGAGCGTAAAAGAGGGATACCCTTTTTAACTATAATCTTTTTACTTATCAACTCCCTGCTATTCCCAATAGCATAAAAGATGCTATTTATTTCCTGATGCAGGCTCTTGATTTCCATCTCTTTACTTGCAATCTCTTTCTCTTTAATGTTTAATTCACTTTTCATATGAGTAATATGTTTATTCAGGTTACCGATCTTATTTGACATATCTCCAACCTTAATGGTTTCCTCTTCAAGCGCAGCAGTAAGAGTAGCTATTGTCTCATTCTGTTTAGTATTTCTAGCCATAAGAGAATCAAGTTCTTCCTGTAATTTAACCGCTTCTTCCCTATATCTTTTTAGATCATCATAAAGCCCTTGAATGCTGTCTAACATCTCCTCCCTCATATCAACTGTACTTTCCATCTCAATTGTATTACGTAATTTGAGCTCTTTTCTCTCAACCTTTATCTCTGCTTCTTGAATGTTCTTTAAGAGAGCGGTTACATCATTAATCACACCGGTGGTGGATTCCAGGCCTGTACCTTGTTTTTGCAGTTTTAAACCCAAATCTTTGTTTTCATTTTCCAGACCCTTAATTCTTTCTTCCAGGCCTCCATTACCACATCCATAAACACAAACAACTATAATAGGAATTAATATATATTTTCTCACGGCTTAATTTTCTCCCTTTTTTATTTCTTGAATTTCTTTGTTGTCACTTGCCAGAATTTGTTCATTTGCCAACATTAAAGACCTTATCTTTCCATATATTTACGAATTACGATTGAATGATTAATAACCTCTAGCCTCTCTTCTTATTCTGATAATTCTTGATTTCTTTATCCAGCTTCAGGCTCTCTTCTTTGCTGAGTAATTTTTCTGCTAAAACCATGGCAATTTTAGAAGCAGAATCCCCGGATGTCCCTTCCATTTCTTTAATCTTCCAGATGTTGTTTTCTATGCACAGAATGAAAGTACCCTGTTTCTGCTTTAAGGGCAAACTTCCGTTGTCATATAATGATTTAATTTCATTTTCTGAATGAGCAATTTCAAGTACCTTTTCCATGTCAGGGACTGTTGATTCCACTTTGATAACTGCTGTTCCATCGTTGGGTAAATCTATTTGCAAAACCTGATGTGTAGTAAAAGAATGAGCCAGATGGATTATCGAGATAAGTTTTTCAGGAGCAACACTGGTAACAAAGTTTAATAACTCCAGCCATTCCCTGATATCACTGTTTTGATCGGAGACTAACGTATATGCGGTCTGATAATCATTTGAGATTACGGCGTCCAGGTATTTCCTCATCACTACTTCAGGAGTATCCTTTTGCAAACTGAAAACCTGTTTAGTCCCGGATTGTAATGTAGCCAGAATAATAGCAATGAATAAAATTAAAGAAAATAAACGTTTCATATTATGAACGCCCCCCTTTTATTTCTTGAATCTCTTTATTGTCATTCGATCCACGGTCTGTTCTTAACGATTAATTTCCTCATGCTCCTCATATAGAGAGTCTTCTTCGTTCCTTATT
>CAJXKT010000123.1 GCA_913055705.1 uncultured bacterium | reverse complement strand
CCTTTCTACGCCTTCTTTTTTTGGTATACCGAGGATAAATTTTATCCTTTTTGTTGCGGCTTCCTTCACTACTTATTTAATAAATGGCCCAAGCTATTCTATTTGTATAATGACGATTTTGCTTGCACACGAAATGGGACATTTCATTATGTGCCGAAAGTATCGTGTTGATGCAACATGGCCATATTTCCTTCCTGTGCCGCTTCCTCCATTCGGTACATTTGGTGCAGTTATCAAAATGAAGGGTCATATTCCTGATAAACGTGCCTTATTTGATATTGGGGCTGCAGGTCCGATTGGGGGTCTGATTTTTGCGATTCCGATCACGATTATAGGCCTGAGCCTTTCTGAGGTTCTTCCTATTCCCAAGGATTCGACAAGTTACCTGGGGTTGGGGGAACCTTTACTCTTTTCCTTTTTTGCAAAGATGATGGTAGGTGAAGTTTCTGAGGGTTTTGATATTGTCTTAAACCCGATTGCCTTTGCCGGTTGGGCAGGGCTCTTTGTTACTGCACTTAATCTACTGCCTATCGGGCAGCTTGATGGAGGGCACATCATTTATGCTTTATTGGGAAAGTATAGTGGTATTGTGTATAAGGCAGGTATTGGTGCATTTTGCATCTTTACATTATTTGTTTATCCGGGTTGGATTATTTTTGCCGTTATGCTTTTGTTGTTTGGATTCAAGCATCCTCCACCGGCAGACCCATTTATACAGCTTGATTTTAAACGTAAATGTATAGGGATTTTAATGCTGATTGTCTTTTTACTATGTTTCACCCCAATTCCTCTTAAGGTCTGAAAAACTTCATCTATATCCCATTATCCAGAAAGAGCTAGATTTTAAAATGGCAAAAAGAGTAGTAATAGCAATGAGCGGGGGCGTTGACAGCAGCGTCGCCGCTCATTTTTTAATTGAACAGGGATATGACGTAATCGGATTGTTCATGCGTCTTGGAAATACTACAGATGTGCCTGCGCCGGACAGAAAAACGGCAACGTGTTGTAGTGCTGAAGACGCCAGAGATGCCAGAAATGTTGCATCATCTCTTGGAATTCCCTTTTATGTCATTAACTTTGAAGATGAGTTTAATGGTATCATTGAATACTTTTGTGATGAATATCTAAAAGGGAGGACCCCCAACCCATGTATAATATGCAACCAGGAACTTAAGTTTGGTAAATTACTTAAATTTGCGGATTACCTTGATGCTGATTCTGTGGCTACAGGTCACTTTGCAAGGATCGACAGGCTCAACGACAGATATGTATTGAAAAAGGGAATAGATGAGAATAAAGACCAGTCTTATGTCCTTTTCTCGCTTGATCAGCAGCAATTATCCCGCGCACTGTTTCCACTCGGGAATATGACCAAAACTGAGGTTCGCAAAAAAGCCTCCAGCCTTAACCTGAAGACAAAAGACAAGCCGGAAAGCCAGGAGATTTGTTTTGTTACCGGTAAAAGTTACAGTGATTTGATTACCGAAAGGGTGGGTTCCGAGATTGGTACCGGTTTATTAAAGGATACGAACGGTAACACTCTGGGCACACATGACGGCATTCATAATTTTACAGTCGGGCAGAGGAAAGGATTGGGCATCGCATTTGGCGAGCCAAGATATGTAGTTGATATTGATCCTTCTCAGAATACAGTAACGGTTGGAATTGCGGATAAACTTTTAAGGGACACATTTACAGTAGGTAGTGTAAACTGGATTAAGATTGAAAGATTGGAAAAGGAATTGAATTCTTCGGTAAAGATCAGGTATAAGCATGACGAAACTCCAGCCGTAATTTATCCTCTGGAAGATGATCGCGTCAGGGTTGAATTCAAGCAGCCACAGCGCGCCATAACACCGGGTCAGGCGGCTGTATTTTATGATGGAGACATTGTAGTTGGGGGTGGATGGATTGAAAGAGAATAGTAATTAAGGAATTAAGGAATTCAAGAATTGAGGAACTACCATAATTAATACCTTACCACTCATGAATCTTACAGGGCTGGGAGAAGCGACAGCATTCCTAGGAAAGATTGCCGGCTACATCTGGAGTATGCCGCTGGTTATTTTGCTTGTAGGTACCGGTGTGTATTTCAGTATAAGGCTCATCTTTCCACAATTCAGGAGGATTGGTCATGCTATAGCAATTGCCAGAGGCAAGTATGATAATCCCGATGATCCGGGAGAAATAACCCATTTTCAGGCGCTCTGTGCAGCTCTTTCTGCAACTGTTGGAGTCGGTAATATTGCTGGTGTAGCAATCGCCTTACATGCCGGCGGTCCGGGAGCAGTTTTCTGGATGTGGGTGGCTGCACTATTTGGCATGGTTACTAAATATGCCGAATGTACTCTTTCACAGAAATATCGTGTCATTCATAGTGACGGCACTATAAGCGGCGGCCCTATGTATTATATTGAGAGGGGAATGGGCAAGAAATTCAAATGGCTGGCCATACTCTTTGCCGGTTGTGGACTGATTGCTACGTTTGGTGGTGGTAATATGGTTCAATCAAATTCAATGACCATCGCCTTTACAGATCAATTTGCTACACAAAAATATTACAACGATACTCCACTGTCCGGGATGAACAATGGGGTAGAGATCAGCGTGCAGGAGGGTACGGATTTTATCATAAAGACGAGAGATGGCAAGGCAATCGAGATTGATATCTCCCGGGCAGGTACGGTTGGTGATCTGTTAAATACAATAAACCTTCATCCGGCAGATTCTCCAAATTCTCCTAATTCTGTATTTGCAGAAGTAGCTACAGACAATAATAGTATTGAGTTTACAGATTATACAGATGGTAAACATGAATTTACACTTATAGATACAAACGGTGGTAAATTAATAGAAGAACTCGGATTTGTAAATGGTGATGGCAGTATTAATAAGTTAAGTGATGGTAAGATATCTACAGTTATACCTGAAAAGCTTTTCCTGAAGGCAATTCTCGGATTAGCAATTTCTATAATCGTAGGCATGGTGATTATCGGCGGTATCAAAAGGATTGGAAAGGTCGCAAGCAGGCTTGTACCCGTTATGTCTTCAATATATGTTGCAGGGGCGCTCTTTATCATATTATGGAATTATGACAGGATAGCAGATTCATTTTATCTGATCTTTAAACATGCATTTACTCCAACTGCTGCAACGGGTGGTTTTGCCGGAGCTACTGTATTATATGCAATAACGTGGGGAGTAAGGAGAGCGGCCTTCTCTAATGAAGCAGGACTTGGAAGTGCCCCAATTGCCCATGCTGCCGCAAAGACAAAAGAGCCTGTACGAGAAGGGTTGGTCGCCATGATGGGGCCTCTGGTTGATACTCTGATTATATGCACCATGACGGCATTGGTTATTATTATTACTGGAGAATGGACTGGTGAGGCAGATTCGTCGGTTTTAACAAAGAATGCCTTCAATGCGGGGATTCCGTATGTGGGCGGGGTTATAGTAGCGATTGGGTTGATACTGTTTGCCATCTCAACTGCCATAAGCTGGTCATATTATGGAGACCGTTGTGCAGAATATTTATTTGGTCCCAGGGCAATTCCGCCTTATCGCTGGATATATGTGATTGCCCTTTTTGTAGGAGCAATAGTTCAGTTGGAATTTGTCTGGAATTTTTCAGATATCACATTAGGTTTAATGGCGCTCCCAAACCTCATTGCCCTTATCGCCCTTAGCGGCGTAGTGATAAGTTTGACAAAAGACTATTTTTCACGCAAACATGTTCGAACTAATTAATGCAGAAAGAATATGACGTTGTGATAGCGGGCTCCGGCCCCTCAGGTGCAGCGGCGGCAAAGGGCCTGGTAAAGGAAGGACTAAGCGTACTGGTACTGGAGAAGAAGAAACTTCCCAGATACAAGATATGCTCCGGAATCATCTTTAGAAAATCACAGGACATTACCGAGGAATATTTTGGAGAGATTCCGAAGTCTGCGTACGTTACTCCCGAACTTTTAAAGGGAGTCAGATTCTGGTCTGATGATGAAAACTATAAGGATTATCCCTTTACTAAAGATGGCCGTGGAGCGCCTAACGTATGGCGCTCTGAGTATGACTACTTTCTTGTTAAGAATTCCGGTGCAGAGATCAAAGATTGTTGTACCTTAACAGACTTTAACGATACCGGTGATTATGTAGTTGTGAAGGTGCATGACAAGCTGAATGATAATTTGATCGATGTCAGGTGTAAATACCTGATAAGTGCGGAAGGCGGTAAGTCTGTAGTCAGAGCGAAGCTTGATCCGGAATTTGAAAAGGGTCTGAAATGGTTTACCGCATACCAGAATTACTATGAGGGAAGTTCAGACCTCGACCCTGAGTTCTATCACGGTTTTCTGGAACCTCAATACGGTGAAGTCTATGCGTGGTTTAGTGTCAAGGACGGCCTGCAAATCTTTGGCACTGCGGCAGCAAAAGGGAAGAAGATCAAGCCATATCTCTTGAAATACACAGAGTTATTAGAGAAGAAATTTGATCTCAAGCTTGGAAGGATAGTCAGAAAATCAGGATGTATTGGAAATAACATGTGTCCGGAAGGAAAGTTTTACCTGGGCAAAAACAACACTCTTCTGGTAGGTGAAGCGGCAGGATTTCTTAATGCGTTTGGTGAGGGGATTTCGTGTGCATTGTCGACAGGTCTGTTCGCGGCAGAGGCAATAAGCAAGGGTATTAAGTCAAATAATAATGCACTTGAATTGTATACAGAATTGACAAAACGAGAGAGAAAAGAAACCACGGTTTCATGGAGATTAGGTGCAAGGCTGGCAGGTAGAGACTTGATGCCAATATAATTTATAATGGAAATAATTCTTATCATTGCATTACTGATCATGCTCGTTGGGCTTTCAGGGATTGTACTCCCTATTATTCCGAGTACGCCCCTGATATTGGCTGGTATAGTTATATATGCCGTTTGTGATGGATTTGAGAGTATAAGCCGGCTTCTGCTATTAAGCCTTGGTGTCTTAACTATTTTTTCTGTAGTTATTGATTATTTTGGAGGTGTTATCGGGGCGAAGAAATTTGGTGCGACAAAATGGGGTATGATTGGTTCAATATTCGGGTGCATAGGAGGTTTTATTACCGGGGGAATAGTTGGCATAATAATCGGCCCATTTCTCGGCGCCGTATTACTTGAATTAGTTTTTGGAAAAGATTTAAGAGGTGCGTTTAAGTCTGGAGTGGGAACATTAGCTGGCTTTATTGGCGGTGCAATAACAAAACTAGTGATAGGCGTTATTATGATTGGTATATTTATCTGGAAGGTATTTTAGACAAATTTACTTTAACGCAGAGTTCGCAGAGAGCACTATAACTGGTTGCAGGATAAGTGGGATTTGATTAGCTAGGGTCTTCTACACAGAGAAGTCCAGTGTCCTTCCGGCAAGTTTCTTTTCAAGTGCGCGTAGATCAGGTATCACACCAGTCTTACGTTATTGTATCTGTTTGAAGGTTATACCTTCCGGCAGGCGTGTGCGTATATCTACGATGGCTTGGGCAAGCTGCTTCATCGTTATGTTCTTCACTTCCCGCAGATCGGCTCCTCGCAAATCTACACTGTGCAGGTCAGCCCCTGACAGGTTTGCTCCGGTCAAGTTCGCCGCCGGCAATTTTGCTTCATGAAGGTCTGCTCCCGACAGGTTCGCGCCTTGCAGACTTGCGCCTGTCAAATCAGCTCTTTGTAGATTTGCCCGCATCAGGTTTGCTC
>CAJXKT010000122.1 GCA_913055705.1 uncultured bacterium | reverse complement strand
TCCTTTGCCTTCGCTTTCCACCCAAATCTTACCGCCATGCGCTTCTACAATCCCCTTACAGATGGCAAGACCTACGCCGGAACCTTCACTACTTGATCTTTCCTGGAAAAACCTGTCAAAAAGTTTGTCATAATTACCCTTTGGTGTGCTTAAGCCAATTCCCTGATCTTTAACTGATATTTCTATCTTCCTGGGCCTTCTCAGTGCAGAGACAACTATCTCACCAGATTCAGAGTATTTGATAGCGTTATCTATCAGGTTGGAAATGAGCCTCGTAATCTCCTGCCTGTCTCCTGACACTTCCGGCAACTTGTCTGGAATTCTTGTTGTTAATGACAGGTTTTTCTTCTCAGCCAGTAATTTTAATCCTGCTGTTACTTGATTTATTAATTCTTCCAGATTCAAATCCTCCTTTTGGTATGCCACTCGGCCGGATTCCAATACTGATAAATCCAATATGCTTTGTATAGTTTTCTTTAGTCTTTGTATGTTATCATCGATTATAGTATTTAATTTTTTCGCCTTCTCTTTATCCATTTTCTCTTTATTCGCCTCACCAGTCCAAAGGCCTATGGCCATTTGAACCTGTGCGACAGGTGATTTCAGTTCGTGGGTTACATCTCGAATCATTGAATCTTTCATCTTATCAAGGCTGCGTAATTCCTCATTTGCCTTTTCTATCTCGATGTTTCTTTGCTTTACCTCTTCATTTGTTGACTTCAAATCTCTGGTTCTTTCCTCAACAGTCTTTTCCAGATTCGCAGTATAATCCTGGAGTTCTTTTTCAAGCTTTTTTTGTTCAGTAATGTCTCTGACAATTTTTATTATGGATTCCAGCTTTCCCTCTTTATTCAGAATAGGATAAGAGGCAATGAAGACATATTTATTGTCCCTTTTTACATAATGTTCAGCATTAGCAGGCAGTAAAGTTTCAATTGACTTCATTGTAGGACAATTATCACAAATAGATTCTCTACCTTTATAAATACAGTAGCATTTTTCCCCGACAATATTCTCACCGTAAGTATCCATTGCAACCTTATTAACCTGTAGAATATTTCCCTCTTTGTCCAGGACAGTCATGGGGTCCATTATGGCGTCGAACATCGATTCCATAAAAATGTTAGACGATTGAAGTTCCTCATTTCTCTTTTCTATGGTCCTGGCCATCATGTTAAAGGAATTTGCAAGTTCGCCAAGTTCGTCTTTGGAATTAATGTTTACATTTTGGGTGAGGTCTCCTGACGACATTCTCCTTGTTGCGTCTGTCAAATAGAGAATCGGAGCCGTCATTCTCTGCCCCATAATAAAGGCAAACACGATTATGCCTATTGTAACTATTATCATAATGGTAGAAACATTTCTATGTAGTTTTATAACCTCTTGATAACCTTCTTCATAATCAATCTCTGCAATAATTCCCCAGTCAAGTTCGGCAATCCATTGCCAGAAACCTATTACCTTTACCCCACGGTAATCCAGGTAACCATCTCCATCATAACCTTCGTCTCCTTTCAAACATTCCGAAACAGACTTGGTTAATTTTCCTGTCTCAGGGTTAATCAGCTTCAATTCAAGAGTAGTCCCTCTTTTTACCAATCCGGCCTTCTTTAAGTATGGAACAAATCTAGATTCTGTTATCATATACCCCTGTTTATTAATAAGATATGTTTCGCCACTTTCACCTAACTTTATGCTTCTCAAAAATTCACTAATCTTACCTACATCTACCCTGAAACATGCAACACCCATAATTCTATTCTGGTCAGTAATTGGAGCTGCGACTAACATGGTTGGTAGACCTATTTCCAATTTTCCCCATTCATTTGCAATTGGAACATTTGAAGGCATTATCTGCGATACGAATGTTTCCCCATCCATCGCCTTTTTAAAATATTCGTGTTCAGATATATTTGTGCCTTCTTTACCCTTTGCAGTAGAGACATGAACAATACCTTCTGCATTACTTATAAGAATGTCCTTATAACCATACTCGTATTTTATATAGTGAGTGTATCTAGAAATGCGCCAAAACCGCTTATCATCCATTGTTATTCTTGTAGCAAGGAGCGTAAAAGGATTTTCTGCAAAAACCCTTACATCACCCTTTCTTTCTACAGTCCAACCTTTTATGAGTTCCGCTTGCTTGTGCCCGACACTTTGTAGATTCTGTATTAAAGATTCCTGTAATGCCTTCTGTGCTTTAGGATATACTACCAGCCTCATTACTAATAATGGGATGAGAGCCAGTATTAAGAACAAAAGAATAGTTTTCTTTTTTATTGATTTGATCTCGAAAGCAGTGAATATGGTTCTCCCTTTTTCAATAATAGCCGGATACATGTTTTTCCTAAAATGTTCTAGAATATAAAGTCCTTTTTCTTTCATCATAAATAACCTTAAGTTCGCTTGTCAGGAATAATCTTGCTTACGCGTTTTGTCGCCCATGACATAAAGGAGAATTGTTTTAAGAACCATGAAATAAGAATTTTTATTATTTTCCAGGATAATTGCAAACTAATGGTCTCAAATATTATTTTTTTAAACATTTTGCTGCCTGCAACAGAATCGAAGAAAGCTGTTCTAAATTTCTTGTCTTCCATTGCCAGTTTAATCATGGGAGAAAACAGTCCAAAATGTGCGCTAAAAGTTGCAAGGAGTCTAACCATTTTTCCATAAGGAAGATCACCCGTGATGGAAGAAAAACTATTATAGTAATCCTTAAAAGCTTCTTTTGATATGCCCACGTTCATCATAACCTCTGCAGCCTTTATCCCGGTAGTACATGCAGTGTTCACGCCTTTGCCCTTAAAGGCTCGAATTATACCAGCGGCATCACCTACTGTAACATATCTGTCTCCAAAGAGATTCTTTGCCGGGGCAGTTGGGAATTGCCAACGGCTATAAAATAACTCATGCCTCTGCATGGCAAAATTTGATGGTAAGACCTTGGTAACCTGAGGCAATAATAGGAAATTATCCATCCAGCGCCAATTAACCTTTGAGCCGGCAATATTTATATCAAGATGGTCGATTTTTGGGGTTATGGCGCCAAACTCTATCCCCCTCAGTGAAGGGAGAAATGCATGTATACAATTTCCAAATTTTTCCATTTCCTCTTTTTCCGGATAAAACTTGGTCAAGATAGTACTCATATAACTGGCGGTCTGATAACGTGTTGCAGTTTCAAAAACCTTACAAGCTCCTTCATCCAGGCCAAATGCTCCAACTACAACATCAGCTCTCCTATTGTCCATTTCACTATAAACCATTACTCCACTCGGTTCAACATCAATGTTTGTCACCCGGCCATGTATTACCTTTACTCCTGCATCTTTAGCTTTATGTATCAGGTAATTATCAAATAACATTCTATGTACTGCACACGATATCTCACCTTCACCTTCTAATTTTATATCTTCATCATCAGAATGCAGGTGGTATCCGGGTATTTTTTCCAGTACAAGATCATGTGGGAATGGAATTCCCAAATCCTTTTCTAATATTTCTTCTATAGGTGGAGACAGTACTCCTACACATGGATTAAACTGTTCGTTTTTTCCAAAATCCTTACCTTCATACAGCACTATGTTCAAATCCATATTGCGCCTTTTTGCCAATCTGCTAAGCGTGATTGCACAACTTGTCCCACCGGGACCTCCACCTATAATAACTACCGTTTGTCCATCCTCAAGAGGGCCGAGTCCTTCATTCACTAAATGTCTTAATCTTTTCGTATGTCTTAACTTCCTACCGCCAAACGTAGACTCTACAGCTTGTTTTGTCCAGGCAGTTACAGTAACAGGCAATAATCTGAACTGTAGAACCGGATCGGCTACCTTTAGGAATAATTCCTTAAATGGTATGTTACCCGTAAACATATTCCACAAAACTTCTAACTGTATTTTGGCAACGGGTGTTTTCTTGCCTGATTCGAGTATTGATAAATAGCCGGATGAGATGTGCCTTCGAGTGGTTATATAATCATTTATGCCAAAAACCTTTCTTCCATATGAGTTATCTGATCCCAAAAGTTTCTTTACAGGTTTATAATAACCTCTGTAAAAAGCCCTTTCTGATATGCCGGATTCAAATACGCTATTTACCGCCATCCTGGAGGTAATAAAGGCTGATTCAATACCGTGCTTATAATATCTTGAAATACCCGCACTTCCTAAAACAACAAATCTATCAGTAAATGGTTGGCTGGCCTGTGTGATTTGTATCTTGGGGAAACAGATACAATAGTTCTTTGGCATCTTCCAGCCATCTTCCGGGAACGTGCGGCGCACAACAGGATGGTTAAGAAATTCAACTAAATGGGCCTTATTCAAATCAGTCTTGCCAATCAGTGTTACGGTTATATGGTCTCCCCTTGGTGTAAAAGAGGCATACGTAATCGCTTTTATGCCTAATGAAAAGACGCGAATCTTATTATCAAGGTAATTACTACCATTATTATTACCTATATAAATCTCTGCCTGGCAAGCCCTGACAGTACGGGGTGGAACATAACCAAATCCCAGTCTCTTTATTTTTTCCAGCATACCGGTATTCAATCCAAATGCGCCTACGACCAGATCTACATTAATTTCTTCTTTTGAACCTCTCTTTCCAAAAACAACTTTTGCTTGTTCTTTAGTATTTGATGGTAAAATTACATCACTCACTATGTCAGAGCTAATGTTAACCCCCATGCCCTCTACATGCCTCAAAAGAAAGTTGTCAAAACTTATACTTTCAGACTGTTGTGAAAACATTGGTCCATCACCCCTGTAAACCGTTAATATCTTTTTCTCTGTAGATGGATTTGGATTGTTAACTTCTATACAACCATCCTGCGTCTGGAAATAATAGCCTTCAATCTCTCTTTGAATACATCTGTCTGGAGGAAGCATGTCATTTTCTTTTAATTCCAGATAAAGCTTCTCAGAGATAACACCAGCACACATATTGCAGCCCCGAGGGCCTTTTTGACAAAAGTCTTTTCCTTCAAATATAGTTATGTCAACTTTAATGCCTCTTTCCCTGGCAATTTTTGAAGCAAAATGAGCAAAGAAACACCCTGCGGGCCCACCGCCTATTATGGCAATTTTCGAACCATCTTTTAGAAAAAGATCTCTATCTTTCATTGGACACTCAATTTCTTCTTAGCCAGGCGCTGATATCATCCCTCTTTTGTCTTGCCCAGGCAAACGAATTAATCGGTAACATCTTTAAAACAAGGCGTGGATTCATTGCCATATAAAATATTTCTTTGTAAGGCCTGTTTCCCGTTAACATGTTCCATAATATCTCGTTAATTTTATTAGCAGTTTCCTTATCCTTACCGGATTTAATAATCTTTATATTAGTGTTAGCTATTTGCTTTTGAGATGTTAAATAATCGTTTATCTTCAGCATAATAATACCGTATAAATTATCACGAGCCAGAAGTCTTTTGGCCGGTTTAAAGTAACCATTCATAAACGCTCCATCAGATACTCCGTTCTTAAAAGCTGTATAAGCCGATAACTTTGCCATATTAAAGGCCGACTCTATACCGCTTTTATAAGACCTTGAAATACTTGCATCCCCCAGTACAACTATTCTATCCGTACAAGGATGTTTTGCATAGGTCACCGGGATCTTAGAGATACACATACAAAAACTCTCAGGAATATCCCAATCCTCCGGCATTAACCTTTTCACTGCCGGATGATTAAGAAAGTCTATCAGATTATTTCTGGTTAAATCAGTTTTGCCTACTAAATTGACAGTTACATAGTCTGCTTTTGGTGTAATTGAAGCAAATTTAAGTTCCTTTTTGCCTAACGCAAAAACAAAAACATTATTGCCGAAAGTCTTTTGGATATATTCAGGGT
>CAJXKT010000121.1 GCA_913055705.1 uncultured bacterium | reverse complement strand
GCTGTCAGCTGTGCAGCGATCTTCAGCTTTTCATCATTAATTTCGCCCCTGATTATTGCTAACGGCCCGGGGATATCCTTTAATTCCAGCAGGAAATCATGGTCTGTTGCCAGATTTTCCAGGGATTGATTTTCCTCTTCCCTCCGGCTGACAACGACTTTGGTCTTGTCATCAAGACGAAAATGTCTTCCTACCTTTAACAATTTAACATTATTCAGGTCGGAATCTCCGTGATTAAATGAATCTTTAATTCTGTTGGCAAATTCAGGATCGGTGAGGAGGCAGCCTCCGGATGCACACGGATAATCCGTCATCTGAAAAATATCAGCGAGTTGTATCTGGTCTTTTCGTGAACGGCCCTTTATCTCCAGCAATTCATCCCTGTTGACCAGGCCTGTCTTTTCAGGAATGGTTGGTTCAAGATGTTTTGCGCAGAGTGGTCTTAATACAAGCCCCGTTAAGCCGGCCTCTTTGTCAATTGTCTTCATCGCCTCTTTTCTCTGTGACATAGGACGCTGACCAAGTACCTCGCCCGTTATTATAAAGTCCGCTCCGATTTCCCTCATATATTCTCCTGCCGCCCTGAAAATATTTATTCGGCAATCAATACAGGGATTCATGTTTTTGCCATAACCGTGTTTAGGCTTCTTTACGATTTCCAGGAAACTGCGGGTTGTATTTATAACCTTAACAGGTATTCCGAGTTTTTCAGAAACCTTTACTGCTTCCAGTTTACAATTACCCTTAGATGTACAGAGGCAGAAAACCGTGGTAAAGTTCAGGGCAATAACATCGATACCCTGTTTTTTAATTACGTGTATGGCCAGAGTACTGTCCAATCCTCCGGATAGTAATGCAAGTGCTGTTGTCATATCTGATCTTAATTTTAATAAAGTTAACGCATTAAACCATGCTGATTTAGAAAAAGCAATTTTATCAAATAAAAGGTTTTGACACAAATATAAATCAGTGATAGACTCAACTTACTATCTTATCACACCCCATTCACGGTTCTATTTCGGTGGAAATCTAAAAATGGATAGACTGCCAATAGCTTCAGGAAGTTTTTATCCCGGAAATAAGGAAGAATTGGTAAGTGTACTCAAGACGCTCATGGCCGATAGCCCGGAAAAGCAGAAGGCTCTGGGTGCAATCTCTCCACATGCCGGTTATATATATTCAGGCGGCGTAATGGGAAGTGTTTTTTCAAGGATAGAGGTTCCTGATACTGTTGTGATATTAGCACCAAATCATACGGGAAGCGGAGCGCCTTATTCAATCTGGCCGGAAGGACGCTGGATAACACCACTCGGAGAAACATCCACAGACGAAGAACTTGTCAATGAGATACTGAATTCGTGTGAATTGATTGAGAAAAATGAGTCTGCTCATACAAACGAACACTCTGCTGAAGTTATACTACCATTCCTGCAATATAGCAATCCGCAGGTCAAGATTGTTGTTATTGTAATCAGATCGAATAATTTTGAAGATTTGAGCACGATTGGTAAATCTATTGGGGATGTTCTTAAAACAATAAGGCCCGGTGCCCTTGTTGTCGCCTCGTCTGATATGACCCACTATGAGTCTCAACAATCGGTGAATAAGAAAGATAAATCTGCAATAGCAGAAATAGTTGCCTTGAGGGAAGAAGGGCTTCACAGGGTTGTTCGTGAATTGGATGTTACCATGTGTGGGGTCAGTCCCGCAATCTCAATGCTGGTTTGTTCAAAGCAGAGGGCTGCTACGAAAGCTGAACTAATCAGGTACGAAACCAGTGGAGATGTTACCGGTGATTACGACCATGTAGTCGGATACGCCGGAGTAATTGTTGAATAAATAAATCAGACGTTCATACGCTTGAAACACTTCATGTATCACAGCCCGAACATTTCTATTATAATCCCTGCCATAAACGAAGAAGAATCCATTGGCCTGGTTCTAAATGACATTCCCAAAGATATAGCAAGAGAGATTATTGTTGTCGATAACGGCAGTCATGACAATACCGCTAATGTGGCAGAGAATCTTGGTGCAAAAGTAATGTTGGAGCCATTAAGAGGTTATGGTTCTGCCTGCCTCAGGGGAATATCCGTACTTAAAAAAGATACTGATATTGTTGTTTTTCTTGATGGCGATTATAGTGACTATCCTCAGGATATGCATACGATTCTGAAACCAATACTAACCGGCAATGCAGAAATGGTTATAGGTTCTCGAATGTTGGGCGTGAGAGAAAAAGGTGCGTTACTCCCGCAGGCTCTTTTTGGAAATAAGCTGGCCGCTTTTTTAATCCGTTTATTCTGGGGGTTCAGGTATACAGACCTGGGCCCGTTCAGGGCAATCACATACAAAGCATTGCTTTCCTTGAATATGGCGGACAAAAATTTCGGCTGGACAGTTGAGATGCAGATTAAGGCATTGAAGAAAGGGCTTCGGATTGTGGAAGTACCTGTAAGGTATCGACGCCGCATTGGAAAATCGAAGACCACTGGCACCTTTTCAGGAACAGTGCGTGCGGGTACAAAAATTATTTATACCATCTTCAAGTATGGTTTTTCCAGGTAACGTAAACGTTCTCGCAACGCAGAGACCGCCGAGGACATAGAGAAAACATAAAGGTAAAAAGAAAATTTGACAGGATTAACAGGATAAATCTTTAAAAAACAGAGCATCTTAAGAATGCATGAATGACAGGTCTCCTGAGGCGACCCTGTTAGCTAGCTCTAGATCCGACTCAGTCGGGAAGGGAGAGGCGAAACAATGAATTTGTTTTTTCTTTGTCTTTAGCCTTCGTGTAAATTTGTGGAATTTGTGCCTGTCTTTTAACCTATATTTTGCTTTTCTCTGCGCCTCTGCGTTGAATGTTGAATTACATTTATGACACCTAAAGAAATCTCCATAATAATACCTACTCTTAATGAAGAAAAGACCATCAGCCAATGTCTTGAAACAGTGGTGAATATTCCCGGTATTGAGATAATAGTTTCTGATGGCGGCAGTACGGACAGTACGGTAGAGATTGCCGGACAACACAGCGATGTTAAAGTAGTTCGCTCTCAAGCCGGACGGAGCATTCAGATGAATAATGGGGCAGCATGCGCCAGAGGCGAAATTCTTCTCTTTCTTCATGCAGATTGCATACTGCCAAGGGAGGATGTTTTGAAGATCCGACAGATTTTTGATAGCGGCAAATTTGTGGGCGGTGCGTTTCAGATCAGGTTATTGTCTGATAAATTCACTTACAGATGGTTAGAAATGGGCATAAACTTTCGCTCAAAGGCATTTAAACTGCCTTATGGAGATCAGGGACTGTTTGTGAAGAGGTCTATATTTGAGAAATTGGGCGGTTTCAGAGAAATGCCGGTTTGTGAGGATTTAGACTTTGTATACCGCCTTAGAAGAAAATACGGGGAGATCGCGATACTTAATGGCAGGATTTCTTCTTCCGTAAGAACGTGGAAAAATCGTGGCATCTTTCGAACCTCATTCAGGAACCAGTTATTATATTCATATATGATTAGGCAGAAGGTATGACTCCTGGCAACCCTGTTCTTTGCGTTTTTAATTGACAGGTATATGATATAGGGTAGGATAGAAAGTATTAATTGTTACACTATTATCAAATTTATTAAAGGGGATATTCATGTCTGTACGTTATAAAGATTACGATTTAGATACTTCAACATCAAAATCAGGTGGTAGTGATGTCTGGATGACTTCTATTCATATCAACAAGCTTAGTTCCGATGGTTATCAAACAAAACCATTTTATTGTGAAGAGGCTTTTGAAACCGAAGAAGAGGCAGAAGAGCATTCAGTAAATTTAGGCAAACAGATAATTGATGGAAAACACCCTACTCTTAAAGTTGATTTTTAGTTATAGCCTTATCTTGACTCAAAAATAAAATTATTCAATTACAGTCTCTAAAAGGCGAATAATTGCCGGTTTCTCAATTCGTCTGGTTTTTGCGACGAAACCGTTTGCATGTACAAAGAGCACGTCTGAAGCATCTTTAATACGCCTGAAGTCAACCCGGGGGTGATCGCCAACCCTGCCAAGCGACCATCCACTTTCACGCGTATTCGCAACGACCACAACACCCGTTTTTTTACCTGTTTCTTTTAAATATGCTGCAATACTCAATTTTGGATCAGGTACATCCTCCATGAAGAAAAGCACTTTCAGGCCGTTAACTTCATCAAATTCCGCTTTTTCCCGAATGAGCTGAAGACGCTCTTTCATGTTTCTGATGTTTGTGACTATGTGAGTGCCTATTGCAGAGAGGAGCTTTACCAGTTCATTCTCTGAGTCGAGTTTCTTTGCCTGTTCGAATCTGGCCAAGACAAATTCGTTTATCGGCCCATTCAGCAGGCCTTTCAGTAAAGTGGCGCTGCAGTCAAGCTCTCCGGCAGTTTTAATCGCACCCAGGGTATCATCAAGCACAAGCACTCGAAACCAGACCGTTTCATCCAAATCGTTCTTGAGATCAAAATGGTCAGCAATGAGGCTTAATGTACATTTCCTTGTACCCGCCGGAAATTGGTGATGGTCAAAATTCCTGTTTTCAGGATCGTGAACGCCCCCCTGATCCAACACCCATACTGTAGGATCGGCAATCTCTTCAGGTTTCGCAGGCCGACGCTCTACGTATTCTATATCGTCGTTCATAGCCAGCACAATGCAGACGGAGATCAGCTCATCCATGTGAGAGCCACCGCCATGAGTTATTATTTTTGAAAACAAAACACACCCTCCTTTATTTTATTACACCATCAAATCCTCTTTTCCATGCAACTTTAATCATTTCTGGCAGAAGGGATTGGAATATTTTTCCACTCCCACCGTTGTCATTGGACCATGGGCAGGAAATACCAGGGTCTCATCCGGCAAGGTAAAGATATGTTTGCGAATGTGATAGACCTGATGTTGTGCCGCTTTTGTTGAGCCTGTTCCGCCGACCGACCCGCAAAAAAGAGAATCACCCGTGAACACACAACCTGACACATAAAACGAAATTCCATGTGGGGTATGGCCCGGTGTGGAAAGTGCCTCAAATCTCAAATGCCCGACCTCGAGCATCTCACCACCCTGTAACTGATGTTTAACGGCACTGACTTCTCCCTTACCAGAATAGCTCTGTACTGTGTAGCGGCTCTCAAACTCTGGTACGCCTTCGGTATGATCCCAATGGCCATGCGTAAAAAAGAGATGATTGAGCACGATCTTCCGCTCCTCGATAAATGTCTCTATCTCTGTGCTGAAGCCGCCCGGGTCAATAAAGACTCCGATTCTGGTTTCGGGGTCAGCCACCAGAAAACCGTTGATTCCGTAGCCCCCCACGGTAAAACGCCTGAATATCAGATCGGTCATCATACTAAACAATTTTATAATTCAGATATGTCACAAAGGTTGATGGAAAATACGCAGCCTAATCATAGCGAATCTCCTCCAGATTAGCTGCCTGATTGATATCGGTATCGATCCACTTCGTATCTATTAACCGGGCCTTATGAAATACCGCATCGTCGAGCGTACAACTCTCAAAACTACACCGAATAAAGGTTGCTGCCCTGAAGATAGCCTTTTGCAGACGGCACCCCACAAACTGAGTATCTATAAAGACTGCGGATGGGAAACGGACAAAAGAGTAATCCTCCTGCTCAAACCGGCAGTCATGCCACCATGAGCCGCTGAATGAAACCTCACTTAAGTTGGATTCACGGAGCTCGCAGTCGTAAAAAGTAGATAAGCCAAAGGTACTCAGCTTCCCCACCGTCTTTTCAAACTTACATCCGGAAAAATGGCTCGCGGTAAGAAAGGAATCCCGGACCTGTAAATTACTCCAATGACAATCCTGATAGTACCCCTT
>CAJXKT010000120.1 GCA_913055705.1 uncultured bacterium | reverse complement strand
GGATTGCGACGGTCAGCATATACCGGATGAAGTACAGATCTTTTTCGCACAGATAGCAGACTATGACATTGTATCAGGATCAAGATATTTAATAGAAGACAACAAACATGATCCAAAGATACCACCCGATAGATATGCAATAAACATGGAAATAAACCAAACGTTAAACAAACTTACAGGGCTTAATCTGACAGATTCATTTTGCGGTTTTAAGGCGTACAATGTTGATGCCTTGAAGGAAATGAAGCTGACAGTGGATGGCTACGGCATGCCTCTGCAATTGTGGATGCAGGCATGGAAATTAAGGCTGCGTATTAAGGAAATTCCGGTTAAACTCATATACAACGATACTTCAAGGAGTTTTAGTGGAGAGTTAGATGAACCTGCAATAAGATTAAGTTATTATAAAGAAATAATTGAGAAAGAAATGATTAAGCACGTAAAAAGCAGCGTAACAGCATAAAACTGATGTACACAATCAAAAAATTCTTAAAAAATATGATTTCTGCAAACCCATCTTCTGAAGAAGGACAAACTTTCGAAGAAAAACGAAGAAAAATGGTGCAAACGCAATTAATGTCCAGAGACATCGTAGATGAAAAAGTACTCCGTGCTATGGCAAAAGTCCCACGGCATGAATTTCTGCCTGCAGAACTTTGGGACAAGGCTTATGATGACACACCATTGCCTATCGAGGAAAATCAAACTATTTCTCAGCCTTATATTGTTGCATATATGATTCAGGCTCTCTCGCTTAAGAAGGGAGACAGGATTTTGGAAGTGGGTACAGGTTCCGGCTATCAGACTGCACTCCTTGCAGAGATACACGAAGAAGTTTATACTGTTGAAGTCAGGCCACAACTTGCGCAGAAAGCGTTGGCAAAGCTAAACGAATTAGGTTACGGAGACAGGGTGAAGATTCATATTGCTAACGGCAGTTTCGGCTATGAAGAAGAGGCGCCTTTTGATGGAATAATAGTGGCGGCAGCTACTTTTAATATGCCTGAACCACTTATTGATCAACTTGCAGAAAAAGGAAAGATTATAATACCGATTGGTGGAAAGGAATTACAAACCCTGGTCCGGGCAACAAAAACAGATGGGAAATTAACAGAGGAAGAACTATTTAAATGTATGTTTGTTCCATTGGTAAGGAAAGATTTCGAAAATAATTAAATTATAGTGATGAGTATTCAAAAACATATACCTTCTTTATATATTCATATACCATTTTGCATAAGCAAATGCATATATTGTGATTTCAACTCAATTGTAATGAAATCACAAATAGTGGATGAATATCTCAATGCTATTGAGAGTGGACTCCAGGCAATAAACGGAAAATATTCTTTTACAACAGTCTATATAGGCGGTGGCACACCTACCGTACTAAATGAAATCCAACTAAGCAAACTGTTGAACATAATCTCTAAACACGTTGACGTCTTCAATCTCAAAGAATATACGATTGAAGTAAATCCCGGCACGCTGAATGATGAGAAAATCTTTGCTCTAAAGAATAGTTGTATTGATCGGGTCAGTATTGGTATTCAATCATTTAACGATAAATATCTGAAACTCCTGGGACGAATTCATACCGCAAAGGAAGCAAAAGATATTTTTTCCAGCTTAAGAGAGAAAGGGTTCGAGGATATTAGTATTGACCTGATTTACGGTTATCCCACTCAAACCCTGAACGAATGGAAAACTGATTTAAGAGAATGCCTTATCTTAGATCCAGAACACATCTCAGCTTATTGTCTCACGTATGAACAGGGAACACCACTTGTCGGAATGACGGATTCCGGAAAGTTTAAAAAACTCGGCGAGGAAGAAGAACTTAATATGTATGAGCACACAAATGATTTCCTCGGCAATAAAGGTTATAAACACTACGAGATATCAAACTTTGCAATACCGGGTAAGGAGTGTCAGCATAATACCGTCTACTGGGAAAATAGAGAATACATCGGCATAGGCGCCGGAGCATTTTCTTATAATAATGGCGAACGGTGCTGTAACATAAAAGATGTAAAAGAATATATATCTGCTGTAAAAGCAAAAAAGAATTTAATATGTTTCTCTGAAAAATTACCTCAAGAGAAACGTGCATCAGAGATACTTATTATGGCGTTGAGAATGACATCCGGTATTTCAGAAAAAGAATTTTTTAACAGGTCCGGTTGTAATCTAACCGAATTATTCGGCACACAATTAAACATTCTTGCGCAGGCAGGTTTAATAAATTTCGATGATGAAAGAGTAAAGTTAACCAGGAAGGGCCTGTCTTTGGCAGATTCAGTAATGATGGAATTTGTGTAACAGTTTTGTTAAGGAGCTATAAAGTTGATAAGTGCAATAGATTTAAGAAAAGGGCTGGTTATAAGGATTGACGGAGAACTCTATACGGTATCAAGCTACAACCATGTCACCCCTGGTAAGGGACGCGCTCACATGCAGGTAAGTATAAAAAGTTTAAAACAGGGCAATGTCACACAAAAACGTTACAGACCTTCAGACAAAGTGGAGGATGTATTCCTGGATCACAGAGATATGGAATATCTATACCAGGAGGGAGACAACTATTGTTTTATGGATACGGAGAACTATGAGCAGGTTTTTCTCTCAAAGGGTGTCCTTGGAGATGCGATGTCGTATATAGCGCCAAACGCCAAAGTTTCAGTATCACTTCATGAAAATAATGCCATTGGAGTAGAACTCCCGTCATCAGTTACATTGAAAATAATTGAAACCGACCCCGGTACAAAGGGAGATACTGTAACTAATGTATTCAAACCGGCAACACTGGAAACCGGTTATATGACTAAAGTACCGCTCTTTATCAACACAGGTGAAATTATAAAGATCGATACACGTACAGGCGAGTTTATGGGCAGGGCATAGAATAAATAAGTGTGAAGTGAACTAAAGTAATAAGGATTGAATATTGACGATTGACGATTGAAAAGAAAATGACATTGGACGCAGATTAATGTGGATAAAGACTTATTACTAGTTGCGGGTTACGAGTTACACGTTTCGAGTTTTGAATTTTCAGTTTTACTCAGCTGAAGGCTTTTTTTCTTGGTGTTCTTGGTGTCTCTGTGTGAGATTAGTCTTTTATTTTAACGCAGAGGACACAGAGGGTTATATAGAGTAATTGCAATGGAAACAAACATAGAAGAGTCTATAAAGATATATGGGAAAAAGATAGATGATTTACTTAAAGAAATTATTCCTCAGGACAGGGATGATTATTTAAGTGAGCCTATATGGCATCATCTTAGAACGGGTGGAAAACGTATAAGGCCTGCGATATGTCTGATTACGTGTAAGGAACTTGGAGGCAACCCGGATGACGCGCTTCATTTTGCATTAGCTATAGAAATCTTACATAATATGTTCCTGCTGCATGATGATATAGAAGATGAGGACACAATGAGACGCGATCAGCCAACCGTATGGGTAAAATACGGGATCGCCAATGCCATTAATTCCGGTGACTATCTACTGGCGCGTGCATACACAAGCATCCTTGCAAGCCCGGCACCACCGGACAGGAAGTTGAAGTTTCTGGAGATCTTTACATTAACATATGAAAAAACTGTCGAAGGACAGGCGCTGGATATCAATGCAAGAGGCGTCAGGGACTTTACTGTCGAAAAATATATTGAACTGGTGAGGCTGAAGACAGGATATTACCTCGCCTGTGGAATGGTTGGCGGCGCCGTAGCGTCGGGAAACTCAAATGGCACAATAGACAAGATTTGGGATTTGGGCAAACTCATGGGGCCGGCTTTTCAGATAAAAGATGATCTGATTGATTTAACTGTAGGCAAGGGGCGCGGAGGAGTTATCGGTTCTGATATTAAAGAGGGAAAAGCCAGTTTCTTATATGCATATACCTCAGAGGTTGCAAATGCGGATGAGAAAAAAATACTCATCGAAATAATGACTAAACAGAGAGAGAAGACAACCGAGGACGATGTTAAATGTGTCTTGGATATTTATAATAGATATGGAGCTATTGATCATGCACAAGAGTATGCCGATGGTTTAATAAAACAAACTTACAAAATAATTGATGAAATACCGACGGACAACAAAACCGTCTTTAAAGACATTGCAAATTTTATGGCTCAACGTATGACATAGCATGGTAGATCGTGAAACAATTTTTTTAACAAAAGGACAACACATGAAAAATATCTGTAAATCGACAAGTTACAATCTATTATTCTGCCTCATTCTGACAGCGTTCTTAATTTATGGATGCAGTAAGCAGGAAACGCCGGAAGTGGCAGTTGTTTCGGAAGAGGCAAAACCAGAAGCAAAAGTTGAACAACCACCGGCTCCAAAACTTCCAAACCTGGGTGCAGACGCTGAAGCTTATTATAAGTACGGTATTGGAGCGATCAAAGACGGCAATTTCGGCATGGCAGTTCAGGCATGGGAGAGGGCAACAGAAATAGACCCGACTATGACCAGGGCATACAACTATCTTGGACGTGCCTACTATACACAGGGCATGATAGAAGAAGCAATCGAGGCTTACAAAAAGTCAGTAGAACTCGAACCCGCCAATCCGACAGCTTATATAAATCTTGGTATTGCCTATAGATACTACGAAGAGTTTGATGCGGCAATTAATGAACTCAATAAGGCAATCGAATTAAACCCTCTTTCGGCACTTGCACACGACGAAATTGGCATGGCATTGTTAAAGATGAAGAAAATGGATGAGGCCATCTCTGCGTACAAGAATGCGACTGCTATCGACTCAAAGTTTCCACAGCCACACAACCATCTCGGCGTTGTTTACCTGATGCAGGGGAGAACAAAAGAGGCTGATGCGGAATTTAAATTGTACGAAGACCTGATGAAAGAGAAGAAAGCAGCACAGGCAAAAATAATGGGTGGACCACCGCACTGATATTTAACATCTTTAAATTTTAAACAAACTACAAATTAAGAACAGGAAGACTAAACTATGAATAAATACTTATCAATATTTTCCCTGGCTCTGGCAATCATGTTCATTGCCGCTGCCACAAGTACCGCACATGAGGGGGAAAAACTCTCAAATAAAGAACTTTCCAGTCAAATAGGAAAATCAGAAGCAGAGCTGAAAGAGATAGACGAGAAGATTATTGCATACAACGAAACAATTAAATCCAATCCCGAGGATTCAGACGCACATTTTAATCTTGGTGTTCTTTATGAAAAAAAGATGAAATTCAAAGATGCGATATCAGAATATCAGCAGGCAATTAGTCTAAAACCGGATTTTATAGATGCACGCATCAACCTGTCCCTCGTCTATACAGAACGCAATATGTTTGGAGAGAGTATTAATGAACTGAAGCAGGTACTGGAAATAGATCCGCAGAATGTGGCTGCTCATAAATATATCGGACGCTCCTATTATAAGACAGGCTTACTGGAAGATGCACTTGTGGAATTTAAAAAAGCCATTGAGGTCGAGTCCAATGATCCCGAATTATACTGTTACCTTGAAAGCGTTTATTTCAGTATGGGACGGCTTGATGAGGCCGCAGCAGAACTAAAGAAGGCAATTGAAATAGATCCGCAATTTAAGATAGCTCACCTTAATCTCGGGTTTGTCTACTTTGAGCAAGGCAAGCTGGATGAGGCAATGGAAGAGTATGAAATTGCTATTGGCATAGATCCGAAATTCGCAGACGCATACAGCAATATGGGACTTGTTTATTGTCAGAAGGAAATGTTTGACGAAGCCATTACCATACTCAAGAAGGCCATAGAGATAAACCCCTCTTTACCTGACGCTCACAATAACCTGGGCTTTGCATACTGGAATAAAGGTCTTCAGGATAAAGATAATAATGTGGATGAGAGTGTAAATGAGTGGAAGAAGAAAGCCATGCGTGAAGTTACAATATACAAAGGGTTGATAGGGGCAAAATAATAATTATTCCGCTTCTTTCA
>CAJXKT010000119.1 GCA_913055705.1 uncultured bacterium | reverse complement strand
TTCATAAAGCGTTTTACCCCTCGCAATACTCTGTTGACTCGATGGAACCTCCCTTCCAATGGCTATAGGAGATTCTGGCTCTCTGTATTGCCATGCCTCCGAAAAGCTCTTTAAAACGGGAAGTATTGACTTGATTTGATCTAATTCAAGTATATCCCACGGTATCATGGAAGTTCCATGGATCCCGACAGAAATTACATGAATAAGATCTGCATCGGTAGGTAAAGAACCGGTAGCATTGGTTCTTATCTTGTATTGGCCTTTGGTGAAATCTCTGGGTTTGGGGTAAAGGGCATGTGCCAGTTCACCATATCCATCACCTTCCTCCCCATGACATACTGCACAGTATTTATCGTAAGTGTCCTTGCCCTTCTTGAATTCTTCCTCAGAAACAGGTTTGAGCTTACCTTGTGCCATTGCTATACTACCAAGGCATGTTGTAGTCACAAAAACAGCAATGATTATACTGGATAGAATATTCCTCCAGCACAGATTGATACTCTTACTGACCTCCTTCTTTCTACCTGAATATCCCATACATCATCCCTCCCTAAAGCTTATTAAAAAACTTATATCATTAATAAATTGTAATACACACATCCTCACTTTTACAAACTTTAACAAATGCACCAAATTCCTTTCCTGCCGGTATTGTATGAGAATGCAAGAAACAGTCAAGTCTGATTCAGCTCATTTTAGTACGGTATTTAACTTCTATAAAAAACTTAAACATAAAGCTGATTGACACCTTTTATTAGCTATCACGATACCAGCATCATTCAAAAAGCAAAACAACTTTTTTAATTTTCAAGCATACACCTAAGTATTGCCAAACATTGAAGATAGAAAATATTTACAAATTATTGGATTTTAATCTTACATTTTATATTTTAAATACCTGAAAATACCAGACAAATTGTCAATCTCAAATCAGAAAGTGTATTCTGTATTCTTAAATGAAATATTGCCTCCTTCACTTTTAAACTTTTCCTTGCATCTTTGCAAGTCAAAATTTATAGCAATAAACTAGCTGTTTGTCTATAGTGCAAAGACTCTATTTTAGCAAAAACAATGATTTACATTAAAGTAATCGGGTTATGTACTTTGCTTTGCTTCTGGATAAATATTTTACTGCTTGCAGTTAATACTTATACAGGAAAAACAAGGCTATCCGAGTCATCAATAACGTAGTTGTCTCTTCTGAATGAAGATCTATTTCGCTTTGTGGCCTGGCAAACTAACACTACTATATACCAGGAGTTTTCTGAAATGCGGGAATGCAAAAAGAACAACTTGAAAAGAATTCATTTCTGAAATGAATTCTTTATTATGAATCTTATTTATCTACTTATTATCTCTTTTCTATTAGTATAAATACCAAACGTTACTTAAAAATAAACAGCACTGCTATTATTTTTGTTTCTTTTTAAGCTTGGAATTTTCTAACCTAAGTTTCTGCACTTCTTCCTGTAGATGTTTTCTTTCAGATAATAATTTAACCCTTGCCTCTGCAAGCTTCTTGTTTAAATATTTTGTTTTTATATCTTGTTCCTTCAAAACTTCAGCAATCTTCTCAGCTTCCACTTTTTGCCTTGAAGCTTCTTCAACAATCTTGGAAAACTCCTCTGCCGAACCAAAAGCCTTCTGAACCCTTTTTTCCATTTGCTCTTTGAAAGTCTGCTCTCTCATATAACCCGCATCCTTCGTGGTTTGGTATCTTTTTACCATTTTCATTGTAAACCCGACATTCAAAAACAACAGTATCAGAATAATGGTCTTCGCATTTACCGAAAGACCTTTAGAATTTCCATTACCCATAATTTCCTACTCCTTGCTAGTTAATGTGATATTGTTTAAACTACCAGGACAAGCTTCTTATAAATTTATGTATACACCTTCCACTCTTTTAACTCTGACGTTTCTTGGTGGCAGGTTTCTTTTGCGCATCTTCCTGTTCCTTTCGCTCGGTTATATCCCTGATCATACCTTGAATAAGAGTTGGTTTACCATCTGCATTATGCACCATGTTAGAAGTACGTTCAGTGTAAAATTTCTCGCCGTCTTTCTTTTTACAATATGAAACAAAGTCCTTCCAGACTCCTTCTTTTTCCAGCTTATCTACGAGTCTTTTCCTATCACCTTGATCTACATAAATATCCTTTACTTTTGTCCCGACCATCTCTTCAGGTGAACTATAGCCGAAAATTTCTGCTGCTGCATGATTTACCCATGTAAACTTACCTTCAACTCCGGGTTCACATTGATAAATACCGGCCCTGAGAGAATTAAACAATTCCCTGTAGTGCTCCTCGGATTCAGCCGTCTCCTTCATCTTTTTGCCCAGAGTTTGTGACATCGTGTTGAAAGATAATGCCAACTCTCCGATTTCGTCGCTAATTAAAGGTTTATTCATTTTTTTCACATCCAAGCTTTGAGATAAATCCCCTGATGCCATCTTTTTGGTTATTGCGGTCAGCTCAAGTATCGGCCTGGAGAATCTTCCACCAACCAGATATGCAACTAACAAAATTGGAAATGCTATTGCCAGCAACAACGCGATGACTATGTTTTTTAGATTGTAAGCGGCTCCATAAGCTTCATTCTTATCTATTTCTGTAATAACACCCCAATTGTATTCAGGTAACCAGCGCCACACTCCAAGCACAGACACTCCCCCGTAATCTTTATAACCTTTCGCATCAGAGCCGGATTCGCCTGCAATACATTGCCTGACACCCGCGGTTAAATTACCCGTCTCCGGATTAAGCAACCGCATTTCCAAGGCACTTCTCGTTTTTACCTTTCCTATCTTTTTCAGGTGTTTGGAGAATCTCGACTCTGTAAGCATGTATCCTTCCTTGTTAACAAGATAAGTCTCTCCCGTATCACCAAATTTGTAACTTTGCATTAAATTGCTGAGGATGCCCACATGAACTCTCAATGTAACAGTACCAACTATCACATCATCCTTGTCCTTTAATGGCGTTGATATGAACATGGTTGGCACCCCAACCTCTTTCTCCTCAAATTCGTTTATAAGTGATACTTTTGACGGTACTATACTTGTTGCAAATGTTTTTCCCTGTATTGCATTTTTGAAAAAAGCTGTTTTTGAGATGTCCCTTCCTACGCCTTCTTCAGATGTCGCAACTTTTACCACCCCTCTTTTATCACTTACAAATGCACCTTTATAACCATACTCTATTGCAACCTTCTCCAAATATTGGACTGTATCGTTGTAATTCTCGTCTGCCTTTGTAATGTTTGCGCTTTTAGACATGAAAGGATTTGCCGCTATTACAATAACATCCTTCATCCTTTCTCGCATCCAGGTAGACACCAATTCAGCCTGCTTGTGCCCGATAACTTCAAGGTTGTCCATGATGACATTCTCAAGATCACTGTGTATTCTGGGGTAGGCCACAATCTTTAATAGAAGAATCGGCATCAACGTAAAAACAACCAACAACATTATGATATGGTTCTTAATTGAAATATGCATTATTTACTCCCCCGTAATTTAACTTTTTGGAATTTCAACATTAACCACAAACCGGCTATCGTATCATTAAAATATAAATTATTTACATCCTACCCAACAGAAATCTTTTAGTTTCTATCCGGGGAAAGTCCTCGGCGCTTTCTGTCCGGGGAAACCTCCCACTGTTTAGAATAAATCACCACCAACTTGAAGGAAAATCCCTCTTGCCTGCCTTGTTAATGATAACGGCAGTTAGCAATAAGACAAAAGCCCCTAAAAGAACAGGGTTTATTATATATGCATAGCCAACACCCAATCCCCCGGTCTGTATAGCCACGTATGCAGTTGCTCCTGCCGGTGGATGCATTGAATAAGTTGCCATCATAAAGATAATTGTGAGGGTAACACCAAGCGCAAGAGACCACCATGTTAGACCAAAAAAGTCATACACGGCCACACCCATTAGTGCTCCGAGAAAATGACCTAACATGACATTCCTTGGTTGTGCCAGAGGCGCTTTATAAGCACCATAAACCAATACTGCCGTTGCACCAAAAGGCCCTAATAACATTGGACAGTTCCATTTAAAAGCCAAAGCAGCAGTAATTCCTATACCCACTATCGAACCTATGAAAGTAATCCATAACTCTCTCGCAGCTATTGCCGGTTGTGGTGCTCTGGGCAAACCTTTTAGTTGATCTAATAACGACATGGTTACATTCTCCTCACTTAGAAGATCTAAAAAAAATAGACAGACGAAAACCGCTTATTAACCTTAATATCAAATGGCGCACAAACAGTCTATACGCTCATAAGTAACAAATCTTCTTATCTACGACTACCTGTTAAGTTTGATTACTGCAAGCATAAAACTTACAGGTAGTAGCAGTGCACAACCACGATTAAATTTGCATTCAACCGTGGTTGTATATCTGCTCTATTTGACACTTTTCCTTGAAGCTGCAGTTAATGTACCCGCAAGCTTCTCAAAGCCTCCCTCACTACAGCAAACATCCGGCCTTGTGAGAAACAACCATCTATATTATGCAGTTGGAGGCCTCAGAATAATCTCGTTATCATTTTCATCTAACCCAATTACCTGACCTCCAGGAACTGCTCCCTGAGTCGGATCTGTAAGGCTGATTGACAATCCTCCATCAGTTTTTTCAGGTTTCAGTCCTAGGTTAGGCGCATATGTAGCATACCAGTACACAAGGCCAAAGAAGCAGCCTCCAATGATATTACCAAGCGTAACTGGAAGCATATTACGAGCAAAGCCGGTGCAGCTAACCGTGTCAGGATGAGCGGTAAAGAGACTAGTCCCAAATATAGTCATATTAGCGATACTATGCTCAAAACCACAAGCTATAAAGGCAAAAAGACACCAGAATATCAGGAATATCCTCGCGGCCTCATTCTTTGTTTTCGCTGACATCCAGACCGCCAAGCAGACGAGCGCATTACAGAGAATTCCCCTACAAAACAGCTCCATCCACGGAGCGTTCATTTTGGCACTGGCAACCTTCCCGATAAAGTTGCCAGTAACGTTTCCATCTGCCAACCCCGTACACGCCATACACCAGGCTAACAGTAATGCACCGGCAAGGTTAGCAAACCAACATACAGTCCATAACCAGAGCATCCATCCCCAACTTGTTTTTCCATTGAGACAGCCAATCAACATCACCATATTATTGCCCGTAAATAAATCGGCACCTGCAAAGACGACCAGCGTCAAGGCGATTCCGAAGGATATACCCATGATGATCTTAACGGCTGGGGAACCAACGGAAGCAAACTGCGATCCAACGGTAAATATGAGAAGAATTCCAAATCCGATGTACATACCTGCCAGCATTGAGAGAACCCAATACTGTCCGAACTTGTTTTTTATCATATCTTCCTTCGCAACTGCCACACCAGTAAACGTATCAATTGTTGCTTTCATCAACTATTCCCCCATCTTTCGTTAAAAATATAAAAGAAATCCTGTAGTATGAAGACTCCTTTCTGTTAATGCTCCACACCACACACACTAATAAATCTAAATCTGGCACTTCTAAAAAATACACTTGTTGATTTATAATGCTGTAAGACGAACAGGTAAAACTTATCGATATATCGTAGTAGCGCAATCGTGATACCAAGAAATTGTTTAAAGGCTAAAACGACTGGCTAGATTTCATAAGCATAACTACACAAAGAAGATACGAATATTTTGCAAATTCACAATTTACACTTGAAAAACAAGGCCTTTGACAATATGTCAATTCTCCATTAGAAGATTAATCTTTCAGCGACACAATGTCTTTCCTGTACTAAAGTAGTATTGCATAGTATCAATACTTCAATTTCTTTAATAAATAAGAATATTGGGTTGAATCTCCATTTCATTCCCTCATATATAGTCTGACAACATCAAGAAATATATTAAAGGTAGACTTAAACTTTAGTGAACTAATAACTTACATAGATTATTTTGTCTGTTCAATGTGCGGAAGGAATTTTCCATTCATGGTTACCAC
>CAJXKT010000118.1 GCA_913055705.1 uncultured bacterium | reverse complement strand
TACTTATTGAATATTGCCCTTTGCGTTCTTAGCGCCTTTGTGTTAAACCCGTCTTTTGTCCGGGGAGCTTTTCAAGATTGACAGTAATGCAACAATCAGATTGCTGGCGTCATGCCTGGTATAGGTGTTTAGCTCCCGCTTATGAAAATATTTGTATATATAATTCTGAAAATGGGAGTCATCCCACTGAAGCCTCTCTTTCAACTGCCGTATATAATATTTCTGCCGCAGGGTCATACCTCCGTTTGTCACTCGATAATGGCGGGGTCTTACAAAGTAACGCATCAGTTTATTAAATTTATTGCCGGTCCAATCCTTTTCAGATCGAACACCGGGGACTTTTTTAAGAATATTCCGGTACTCGTCATCACTGAGGGATAATTCCTTTTTAACGATGTGAATAACCGCCAGTTTTTTCCTATCCATATAATAGTTGAATGTTAATGGTTTTTTGACGAATATTTAGAGGAGGATTATATGCTGGCTAAAGTTAAATATCCTTACAGAAGGCGCAATCAAAGACTTAACGCGGTACTAGAAATATCGTTACCCAATCATAAAGGCAAGACGAATAATGTTAGTACCACCGGCGTCTCTTTCGAAGTAATAGCGGATGATATAGACGCATTTCGTCCGGGAACAATAATCCCTCTTGAAATAACCACAATTAATACCACACACGGCTCTAAAATAAAAAACCTTCGTCTTAGCGGAGAAGGATTAATTATTAGTAGAGAGGTAGCAAATTAAACATAGCAGTGCAACTCAGGAACAAACTTGATTTTTGGGTCCCTTCCACAAATTAGAACACCGTTGGTAATTGGCAATTAGTAATTGGTCATTAGACATTAGTGTTAATTCGTGCCTTTTGCTTGTCCTCCCTGCCTGTCGGCAGACAGGGGCGCCGTTTGTCCGGGGAAAATTCGTGTCTATAAACCTGCTGTCTTAAATGCAGCAGCTACTATCGCCTGCGCTTCATCCTGAATCTTTCCGAGATGCACCGTACCCTTGAAACTCTCCGCATATATTTTGTAGATATCTTCTGTACCTGATGGCCTGGCTGCAAACCAGCCGTTTTCCGTGACGACCTTTAACCCCCCTATAGCTGCATTGTTGCCCGGTGCGTGGGTGAGCTTGGAGGTTATGCTTTCTCCTGCTAATTCTTTCGCTTTAATCATGTCCGGTGTGAGTTTTCCCAGTACTGCTTTTTGTTCACGACTTGCACGTGCGTCGATGCGTTCGTAAACAGGATTGCCAAATTGATCTTGTAATGCCCTATAGAGTTCACCGGGGTCACGTTGTGTCGTAGCCGTGATCTCAGCAGCAAGTAGGTTGAGGATAATTCCATCCTTATCAGTGGTCCATACTGTTCCCTGTTTTCGCAAAAATGATGCTCCCGCACTCTCTTCTCCGCCAAAGCCATATGAACCGTCAATAAGTCCGTCCACAAACCACTTAAAGCCTACCGGCACCTCGCATAGCTTACGTCCCAGGTGTGCAGCAACACGGTCTATCATCGAGCTTGAAACAAGTGTCTTACCCACCGCCGCGTCTTTTGACCAGTCAGGGCGGTTTTGAAAAAGATACCATACAGCAACTGCAAGGTAGTGGTTCGGGTTCAAGAGGCCGGTGCTTCTGGTAACGATACCGTGGCGGTCATAATCAGGATCGTTTCCAAAGGCGATGTCGAATTTATCCTTGAGACCTATAAGGCCTGCCATGGCATAAGGCGAGGAACAGTCCATGCGAATCTTCCCATCTTTGTCGACAGTCATAAACGAAAATGTGGGGTCTACATATTTGTTCACTATTTGTATATCCAGTCCGTATTCCTCGGCGATGGGGTCCCAGTAATACACGCCTGCCCCACCCATGGGATCAACCCCTATCTTGAGTTCGGCAGATGCGATGGCCTTCATGTCTATAATGTTTTTCAAATCCTTTACGTACGGCTCGACATAATCGTGTTCGTGTGTGGTGCCGGCTCTCAGCGCACGTGCAAGGGGCACACGCTTTACTTCTTTCATGCCGTGCATCAGTATTTCGTTGGCACGATCCTGAATAATATTTGTAGTTTCAGTGTCTGCAGGCCCGCCTGTTGGGGGGTTGTATTTGAAGCCTCCGTCTTCCGGCGGATTATGTGATGGTGTTATGACTACTCCGTCAGCAAGCCCGGATGTTCTGTTTTGATTATATGTTAGAATCGCGTGGGAAATAACAGGCGTGGGGGTATAACCGGGACCACTTTGAATCATGATGTCTGTGCCATTGCCTGCAAAAACTTCTATAGCCGTACCAAACGCCGCCTCGGAAAGGGCGTGTGTATCCATACCCACATAAAGCGGGCCTGTAATATCTCTGGATTCTTTCAGTTCGCATATAGCCTGGCAAATAGCAAGGACATGGTCCTCATTAAAAGAGTTTTTAAATGAAGACCCTCTGTGCCCGGAGGTGCCAAACGAGACCATATTGTGCGGATTGCCGGTATCGGGTTTATTGGTATAGTAAGCGGATATGAGTCGTGGAATATTAACAAGAAGTTCGTGCGGAGCCGGTTTGCCTGCAAGTTTGTGTACGGTCACAATAAACCTTCAATTAAAAATCTAACAAATAATTTACGCAAAAGAAAATCAGAGAGAAGAAACCTGAACTGATATTAGAATAAAGAGTCGGAATTAGACAAGTCAGGGTTGTCAAAATGTATCTTCAACATCCTTATCCGCACATTTAATACAGCGTTCAGCATAAGGAATTGCCTTGAGCCTTTCTGCGGATATAGCCTTTTTACATAACGTACAGATTCCGTATTCATTCCGTTCCATGCGCTCAAGTGCTATATTTATTTGCTCTAATTCCGAACGTGCAATACCGCCCAGAGCTTCAAGTACATCGTCATTCTCGCGTTCTATTGCCTGTTCTCCGGAGTCAGGATTTGGAGCCCCATTGGTGTGGAGTATATCTTGATCGACCTTGTTAAGACGGCCCTCGATTTCATCTCGTCTATTAAGAAGTTTTCTGCGGATTCGTTCATATTTCTTCATAACAATCTCCTCATTTCCATACGTGTTATTATATCAAAAAATGACATTAATTGTTATCCAATAAAGAGACTTTTATCAGCAAAAAACTGTAATATTTACAAATAAGGTAATTTCCTTATTTATTTTATGTTTAATGAGTTATAATAAATGCAGTAAGTGCGGCCGAAACAACAGTTAATGAAAGGGGGGAATAAAAATGAAGAATGCTTATGAAGGCCATTGGTTCAGATCGCACCGTGGTTCAAATTCGTTCAGGGAATGCGGGTTATATAAGGAGGATAAACACCACCAGGGCAACACCTACGACGATGACGTTAAAGGTGAAAGCCACGTTGATGACCGCATTGCTAATAAAGACAATGAAAAACTCTTAAACGGTGCCGAAATAACGATGGGTATCCAGGAATTCCTGGAGATGGGGATGAAGTACAAAATTAGTATCGAATCCAAAGAAGATAAGTACTCCCTGGAAATTGAGACTATTTGATTACGCAGCGTTCCAATCCCCATATGTTTAGCCGGAAGCAGTAGGGAGATTGTTTAACAAATTCAGCGTTCCAGCACTTTCTCGACAGCCTTAGCAAGGGACTTTAGCCCTGCACTCTCCCCAATTAGAAGAGCTTCCTCTTTACTTTTACCATCAATGTGAAACGCCTTAAGTGCAAACATAGCACCGACACGGTCTCCACCTTTACAGTGTACGATCAATGGATAGTTTTCTGTCTTTGAGAGTGCCTCTGCAAATAATTTTGCATTTTGCACGGTTAGTCCTTTGGCTCCGGCAACAGGGATGTGAAAATATTTCATTCCCAATCCTTCAACCCAGGCTGATTCTTGTTCAGGATCAGGACGCTCGCCAGCAGTGCGGAGGTTGATAACGGCCTTAAAGCCGGTCTCACCGGCCTTTTTTAACTGCTCAAAGGTAGGCTGACCTCCGGTCAAGGTACTATCAAACGGGACACGGCCATTTGGCAGGTCAATGAGCGGAGAACTGACTTTTTTTACAAATGACTCTTTCTCCATGGTTTTATAATCTGCAAATACATTTGATGCAATAAAAAAGGTTAAACATGCAACAGGGAAAATTCTTATTAAATTGTTCATTTCCGGATCCTTGCATTGTTCAGTAAACTTTAAGGCCACCATACTCTACACTAATAATTATAACAAGCAGATACATTATTATTGAAATGTCAAGTATTGAGGTGTGCTTTCTACGTTACTGTATGTGTAGAAGCAGAGTATTCTCCAAATAGATAAGATAACTGACGGAGAACTTGAGGCCGCCCTATCTATGAAGTGGCCTCAAGCAGAAAATCGTAACAGTTGTCTCTTATTTCAGCATTGGCCCGTTGTTTCATTGCGCCTCGAGGATGCTGATTCAGGTGGCCGCTGATTCCATAGATATCATTAAAGCCCCACTCAATCTCCTTGCGCAACGGCACCAGATGCTCCTGGATAGCTTTATAAAGCGGCCTGACATCAAACTTGGGATTCTTCAGGAAATTAAGCAGAAGCTCAAGATTACAGTTGCCTGCGCCGCGGCCGATACCGTTTATGGTTGCGTCCAGCATATTAACACCATCTATAATTGCCTGCTGGGTATTTGAAAAAGCCAGCTGCTGGTTGTTGTGGGCATGGAATCCCAGTTCCTTATTCGGGGCATGTTCTTTGTAAAGCTTCAGATAGCTGGTTACCTGCTCAGAATAGAATGCTCCATAACTGTCCACCAGGTAGAGCCAGTCCACCTCTGCAACTTCATTAACCTGCTCCAGGGCTTCAATAAGCTCAGTCTCTATTGCCGCAGAGGATGCCATGATATTGATGGTGGTTTGATAGCCAAGATCCTTACTGCGTTTTACCAGATCCAGCCCCTTGTCAATATCCGGAACATAACAGGCGGTACGCACCATCCCTATAACACTCTGTTCCGAAGGAAGCAGTGAGGAAATGTCTACCCTGTCCACATCATACATCACAGCCAGGATTGGCGGATTTTCGCACTCATGGGCGTCCACAACCTTTTTGATATCATCCTCATCGCAAAAGTTCCACTTGCCGTACTTCTCACGTGTATATTCATCACTCTCGCAGAGTTTTTTGCCAATCTCTATAATATCGATACCGCTGTCACAGGAAGCAGCATAAATAGCTTTAACAAGATCTGTAGTAAATTGGTAATTATTAATAAGACCGCCATCCCTGATGGTGCAATCCAGAACCTTTATTTTCTCACGATACATCTTCTCTACTCCCGGTAAAATACCTAAATATCATCTACATAGAAATATAAAGTTTTATTTTAAGTAAACAGGTATGAAAAAACAAGGGAGAAATAAGGAAGTTGTGTTCAGTGGCAATGTTCTACTGCCAGGCTGGACAGCTTTAGTATTAAACTCGAAAAGCCTATAAACATCAGGAAGATACCCAGAAAGACGGTCGCTTTACTTTTGAAGAACTTAATCGGTTTGCTTGCCAATAATGAAATACCTGAAAGTGCAGGAAGGGTACCTATCCAGAAGGATGTAAGCAGTACACCTCCCCATATAGCATTGTTTGTTGCAACTGCTATTAGAATGAAACCATATAACCACCCGCATGGTAGTAAAGGGCTCAGCAAGCCAATTAAGAAACTTGAAACCGAATGAGAAGATTTGCTTTCCAGTAACCGGCCAACCCTTCTCTGGTAGAACAGCTTCAGGAAAGCAGGCTGCCTGATATGAATTTGTCCTTTTCTCATTATACTGAAACCTATAAATAAGAAACTGACACCCAGGAAGATACTGGAGATGAGGGAGATATATTTCATCTCTGAATTAATAAATTCAGATCCCAGGAATCCAGCCAGTGCACCTACACATAAATAACCAAGCAGGCGTCCAAGATGGTAATTAACAAGGCCGCTTCTGCTTTGTGCACCAGCGGTAAGTGCTAAGGCACCACACATCCCTACACAATGTATACTGCCAATAATGCTTGCGGCAATAACGGCAAAAGGAACCATAACGGGCATCATATCACCGAGTCTATTTA
>CAJXKT010000117.1 GCA_913055705.1 uncultured bacterium | reverse complement strand
ATTAAGTGGCCCTAAGTTAGGGCAGCATTAGTGTTAGGGCTACTTAATAAAGCCTATAACCAATAATTGCTTTGTTTAGTGATAAATTTGGAAGTTCTAATGATAGATGCAGAATCAAAAGAATATGACAAATAGACGATACGTAAACATTAATGAAGTTTCTGAGTACACGAGTATACCAGTCAAATCATTGTATGAGTTGGCTAGCCAGGGCAGGATTCCCTCTATCAAGTTAGGTAGTCGTGTTCTCTTTGATCTTCAGGATATAAGTGATTTGTTTTGTAAAGAAGGAGATTGTAATAACCTATGAAGATTGAATCAAAAATCAGTAACATAGAAAACCTTTGTGGAAAAGCATGAAAAGACTATTAAGCGTTGATGATGTTGCTGAGTATTTAGGTGTGCCAAAGGGTACCATCAGGTATTGGTGCTTTACAAAAAAGCTTCGCCACTATAAGATTGGACGCCATTTGAAGTTTGAGCAAACTGATATTGATGAATTTTTAGAATCCAATTTAGTGGAAAGGAGGTAGTATGGGCGTATATAGTAAAAAGGGCAAAGATGGTAAATTGTGCTGGTACATTGATTATTACTATGACGGTAAGCGTATGAGGAAAAGTGTAGGCACTTCCAAGACTTTGGCAGAAAAAGCCCTGGCTGTTCGGAAGACAGAAATATTACAGGGTAAATACAATCTCAAGTCTAAACTAAAAAGCCCATTCTTTGAAGTCTTTACACCAGAGTATTTGGAATACTCTAAGGCACACAAGAGATCATATCGTAGGGATGTGGATATAATTAAAGCGTTGATGCCGTACTTTAAGGGATACAGGCTGTCGCAGATAACGCCAGAAATGATAGAGAAGTATAAGCTGAAAAGGATGGAGGTGGTAGCAAAGTCAACTGTTAATAGGGAATTAGATACCTTTTCAAGTCTATTTAACAGGGCAATAGAGTGGGGCAAGACTGAGACTAACCCCTTAAAGATAGTTAAGGATTTCAAGGTAGACAATCGCATGGAAAGAATATTATCAAGGGAGGAGGAATTGAGATTGTTGAAAGAAGCTCCAGACAATCTCAGGCCTATCCTGTTGGTAGCCCTTCACGCTGGTATGAGGCTTGGAGAGATATTAAACCTTCCGTGGGAGTTTGTCGATATACAACAAGGCGTGATTACTGTAACAAAAACAAAGAGTGGAAAAGAACGAAAGATCCCTATGAATTATATTCTAAAGGATATCTTCACTGAGCTTGATCGAAAAAAGGATAATCTTAAATGGGTTTTCTTTAACAACAAAACAGGAAAACCAGTAGGATGGGTTAAGACAAGTTTTAGAACGACATGTAAGAAAGCATGTATAGAGGGGCTGAGATTTCACGATCTCAGGCATACCTTTGCCACAAGGCTTATCCTTAATGGTGTTGATATAGTGACCGTGAAAGAGCTTTTGGGGCATTCAGAAATTCAAACCACAATGCGCTACAGTCATCCCACTCCTTTGTCAAAAACCTTGGCAGTAGACACCCTGGCAGATGGCATTTCTTCAAAACATGGACACTTTATGGACACCCAAGAGGTAAAAGGGGTGAATACCACGAATGGTGGCGACAGCGTAAATACTTACTACTACAAGGGGTATAATGATCGGGGCGAGCCGATTCGAACGGCCGACCTCGGCGTCCCGAACGCCGCGCTCTAAACCAAGCTGAGCTACGCCCCGTATGTTGCCCAAGCCTCCCAAGTAACATTCTTTCAACCGGGTATATTGAGTATCCTTCTTGCAATCTCAAAGTAAATGATAATTCCAGTTACATCTATAATGGTAGTAATAAGAGGGGCTGACACGATTGCCGGGTCAAGCCTGAGATAGCTGAATATAAGTGGGGTGGCCGCTCCTGCAAGATTTCCCACTGTAACTACGGTTGCTACAGAGATGCCTACTGTGACTCCCAGCAGTGTATTCTGGAGCAAGAATATTGCTATAAAAAATGCGGTAGTTCCGAGGACTGCGCCAATGACAAGACCGGCACAGGCTTCTCTTACGAGCACTTTCCACCATTGTTTTAATGTTAACTCTCCCGTTGCCAGTGCTCTTATTACGAGTGTGGATGATTGCGAACCTATATTTCCCCCGGCTCCCATCAGCATGGGTATAAAGTATGCAAGCGCTATTATCGAACTGAGAGCCAACGAGTAATTTTGTAGTACCTTACCTGAGATAGTAGCCGCCAGAATCAGGACAAATAACCAGACTACTCTTCCCGACAGCTGTTTAAAGTATCCGGCACGAAAATATCTCTCTTCCGGTAATTGAATAGCAGCCATTTTGTGGAAATCTTCTGTGGCTTCTTCTTCTACTATATCGAGAATGTCATCAACGGTAATAATGCCCACCAGACGATTTTCGCTATCCACTACAGGTAAAGAGAGAAAATCATATTTCTGAATTGCCCTGGCAGCCTCTTCCTGGTCATCAGTTGTATTTACCTTATAGATTTTTTCGTTCATTATCTGACTGATTTTCTGGTCAGGTTTAGCTAAAATAATATCTTTAAGCGAAACTACTCCACACAGCACTCTCTTCTCATTAATTGCATAGCATGTATATATTGTTTCTCTATCCGGACCTGTCTTTCTTATGTGCTCTAACGCTTCTGAGACAGTAATTTCAGTTCCCAGATCTACATATTCTGTTGTCATTACCCTCCCTGCAGATTCGGGCGGATAATTCAGTAGTATATTTGCTTCCTCTCTCTCCTCAGCAGGAAATAGATTAAGCAGTCTTTTTACTACTGAAGCAGGGAGTTCATCAAGGAGTTGTGTCCTGTCATCAGGGCTCATTTCCAGCAGGATTGCCTTTGCCCTGTGTTCGGTAAAGTATCCGAGCATCTCTTCTTCCTCTTCCGGGTCAAGAAGGGAAAATACCTCTGCAATCTTTGTTTTGTTCAGTACACGGAGTGTTATTACCCTTTCCGTGGGTTCCAGTTCTCGTATAATGTCTGCAATATCTGCCGGGTGGAGTTCTCTTAAGATAAGGCTTAACCCTTTGAGATTTTTGGTTTCTATAAGCTCTTTTAATTCAGGCGTAAATATTTTATACCATTTCATAATAATTTAGACCTTCGGCAGCAATTTTTCCTCGATTCTGCGTCTGCCCGCCTGAATGACGTCAGTCGGACAGGTACCGGCCCGGGCGACGTCACACTGAGCGAAGTCGAAGTGTATAACGCAACTCATATAAAGTTAAAAGTGCCATATCCTGCGAATTATTTTGCCAACGCTTTTAAACTGGAGCTGGAGCGGTAGAAGGGGTGGTAATATAATCCACAGCACCTCGAACAAATTGGCAGAACATTGCTTTTGATAAACTTTCTAAACTTTCTGGATTTGTTATTATTCCATATCTCAGAGAATCTTTCAGTCTTCAGGTTTCCTAAAATGTAGTCAGGGTTATCATTGCAAAACACTATATCGCCATTAGGATATATCATTGTTTGCGTCCAGGGTGCAATGCAGCGTTTTACCTTCTTTTTAGATTTGCTTCCATTATAGAAGATATCCTGTGTGGTAGAGTAATATTGTGGTATGTCTGAGATTTTAATAGTAGGAAAGAATGCAAGTTTGAATTTGTGCTTCTTTGTGAGTAAACGTGAAATATCCATCTGCAGGGCATGAGTGTCTATTTTTGTTTCGTCATTAATCCATCCTTGCCATGAAGGAGCATGACATTGGAACACACTCTTCATCATAGTTTCGTAATCTTTACCTGTTTTTGTATTATTAAAATAGGGATGTTTAATGAGCAGCATTTCAAAGCCAAGTTCTTCGGTTGTTTCAGTAATATTCTTCAGGTATGGAGATGAATGGTCAGTTATAGTGAATACCTGGCACAATAGTGGCCTTTGTTTATTTAGTTTTTCTTTTGCATTAATGATCTTCTTGATTCCGGAGGAAATCTTCTGGTAGCCGTTGTGGATGCCCCTGATCTCGTTGTGAGCATGTTCAGGCCCGTCTATGGAGACGTATAATACATCCACCCCAAGCTTGACAATATCATCCGCATAATTCTCAAGGAGAGTACCGTTTGTGATTATCCAGCATATAAGGTTTTTCTGTTTTATATATTTTATCAACCTGATTATGTCTTTGTAATAAAATGGTTCACCGCCTGTCAGGAAGATTGTTGGTGAAAATTCGGCAACATCATCAATAAGTTTCTCAAATTCATCAATATTTATGGTCTCTCTTAATAGGCCGGCATCTATATTATTATAGTTACCTGTTTCACCCCATTGCCCGCACATTTTACAACGCAGGTTGCATAAGTTAGTCGGGGTAATATGTATAAGATAGGGTGGGAAACTGAAACCATTATTAAGCCTGCCGTCGATTTGAAAAGAGAGCAGCCTTGTAACCCACTTCATCATTCTTATGTCTGAAAATGAGCTGCTTCGTGACATCTTTATGATATTTGATATTGTGCCCATATTATTAAAATCTTTCTAAAAAATATATAAGTGGAGGTTTCCGAATGTCTGCTACGACTGATTCTATTATAGATGGTGCGAGTATGGTATTAGGGTCACGGAAGAAAATAAATCCACCAAAATCCAGCGCATTTTGGTGGATTTATTTTCTTCCGCAACCCTTATTGCTGGAAACGCTTATAGATGATAGTAAAATAATGCGAAAGACGCAAGATGAAAAAATGGCTTGACTAAAACTGTTTGAGATTATCTAAGGCCATTCTTGTTGAAACAATTAACTAACGAACCTCAATTTCAAGAAGGTTAATCCCTGATAGATCTGAATCGTTTACAACCGCCGTACTGCCATCGTAATTACTTTCAAGAATTGCATCACCATCGTTATATATTGTGACAGGTGCATGACTGACACTTTTCTTAAGTATAAATTTATAGTGAAACTTTTTACGGTTACCGTGATTTCTTGTGATAACAGACACAATCCTGTTCTTGCCGAGTATTAGTTTGTCATTTAGATTGCAAAGCCCCTTGCGTTTCATCTTCTCTACCTTCTTGGTTTCCAGAAAAACCAATGCCACTTCATCCCCGTCTGTCAAGTCAGTAAGTTCAAGCCTCAATCCCTCCAGTCCATCTTCAACTACAACCTTGGCCGGTGTACTATCAGTAATCCGCTTTGTATTGTTCCATGCATTCTGGTTGTTCAGGAAATAATCAACAATTTTACCTATGGCAAAACTTGTTTTACATACTGATAAAATAATAATAAATATTATAAATAAATATTTAGTGTATTTCATTTTCCAGAATAAAAGCGGATTCGTCCATTTGTCCTTGGTTTAGCAGATACTAATTAGCTTTATCGATCAATTCCTGAAACTTCTTTCGGAAATCTGGATTCTCATTTATCTGTGTTGCTATCATTGTATAATCCTCTACACTTAAGCCGTGGTCTTGCACAATCTCCCTCGTTTCCTTATAATCGGCTTTGCTGCCGGCTTTATTCATGTATGATTGGACTTCAGTAAATGCCCTTGCAAAAGCCATTAATTTCAGATCATTTATATCCGATTTCGTACTTTGCTGTAAAGGTGTTACGTTATTTTCCTGGTATATCTGCCTTCCGGCATAGTATTCATTCGAATCTGATGAGGAAATATCAGGAGATGTTACGGGTTCTGGCGAAGTAACCAATTTTAATATCACAATAATCGAGACGATAAACATTATAAAAATAAGTATGAATGTTTTCATAGTATAATTTCCATACAAAAACCAGCTCCATTTCTTCAGGCACTGTCTTGGTCAATCCATTTCACCGCTTCAGGAGCTTTGTATGCCTCGAACTTCTCCAGCAATATTTCCGGAGATTCCTCTACAAGCACGATGGAACGATGAATCTTCTTTATGAAATGTTCAGAAACAGCATGATCAAGAAAGTCAATCAGTTTATCGTAATAGCGGTGTACGTTCAGCAGGCCACATGGCTTCTTGTGCATTCCCAATTGTGACCAGGTTATGATCTCAAGGATCTCCTCAAACGTACCGAATCCCCCCGGTAAAGCGATAAAACCATCAGATAGTTCAGCCATCAATAACTTGCGTTCATGCATAGAAGCAACTTCCCTTAATTCTGTGAGGCCTGTGTGAGCAACTTCTTTTACAAAGAGATCTTTCGGAATTATACCGATTACGTTTCCACCCTCTTCAAGG
>CAJXKT010000116.1 GCA_913055705.1 uncultured bacterium | reverse complement strand
CATTTACGTCTATAAAGACCTCCATGCTCTTCAAGAAGCGTTGGCAGTCCGTACTGAGGTGTTTAAGGTGAAGGCGTTTACCAATATTGAAATAGCGTTCGGAAAGAGATTTGATAGCCTCAAGGCCTGACTGATCACACACCTTGGAATGTTTAAAGTCTATGACTACATGGTCCGGGTCTTTATGCGGATCAAAAGAATCCAGGAACTTTCTTACAGACCCGAAGAACAATGGGCCTGTCAACCCGTAGATGGATAATCTTGGTGTGGTTACGAGTGAGCTCAGCTGTATATTCTTACCGCTCTTCCACGCAAAGACCAGGGCAGATACGATTACACCGGCCAGCACTGCAATGGCAAGGTCGGTAAACACCGTCACTCCGGATACGAGGATCAGTACGAATGCATCAGACCGCGGCATCTTGTGTATGATACGGATGCTTGACCACTCAAAAGTGCTCATTACCACCATAAACATAACACCTACCAGTGCGGCAAGAGGAACCATCTCTATATGGCTGGAACCAAACAGAATACACAGGAGCAGGAAGATAGCGGCTGAAATACCGGATAATCGTCTGCGTCCTCCGGAATTAACATTTATCATACTCTGGCCTATCATGGCACATCCTCCCATTGTCCCGAAGAAACCTGCGACTACGTTTGCGACTCCCTGTCCAAGACATTCCCTGTTGCTCTGACCGCGGCTTTCAGTAATCTCATCTACCAGGGATAATGTCATCAGAGACTCCAGGAGGCCGACGGCGGCAAGTATAAGGGAGTACGGCCAGATGATGCTGAGTGTATGCCAGTCCAGCGGGACCATCGGCAGGTGGAACTGTGGCAGTCCTCCGGCAACAGATGCCATGTCTTTTACCTGAAGAGTGTTTATGTTGAATCCTATTACTACTGCCGAGATCACTATTATTGCAATCAGTGGAGCGGGAACTGCACGCGTTAAGCGCGGCATAAAGAAAATGATCAGCATTGTTGAGGCAACCAGTGCTATCATAATCCATAAGGTAGTTCCGTTCATCCAGGCCAATGCCCCCGTTACTCCCGGCAGTTTAAAATGCTGCAGCTGGGAGAGGAAGATTACGATTGCAAGGCCGTTGACAAATCCCAGCATTACAGGATGAGGTACCAGTCTGATATATTTGCCCAGACGCAGGAGTCCTGACGTTATTTGGATAATGCCCATCAGCACAACCGCGGCAAACAGGTACTCCACACCGTGCTGAGCGACGAGTTCGATCATCACTACTGCCAGTGCCCCTGTGGCACCAGAAATCATTCCCGGCCTGCCACCGCCCACCGCAGTAATAAGCCCTACAATAAAGGCCGCATACAAACCAACAAGGGGTTCTACGCCTGCGACAAAGGAAAACGCCACGGCTTCAGGTATTAATGCCAGTGCAACAGTGAGACCGGACAGTACGTCATCCTTTATATTTGCGTGTCTCTGGATATAAAAATTAAACATGATATTGTGTAACCTGTGACAAAAGATTCCTGATGTTTATGGAATTCAGTTGTACTAATGTGGTATGCATACAGAGGAGAAGGAGAGACGAAATGTCCTTTCCGGATAAACTACCTGCTCCAATAGAGTTCCGGAAAGCGTGAGTCAGTTTGCCGTACGTACTTAATGGATGCGAGAGAGTAATACTACTACTGTTTAATGCACACAGAATTCAAAAAATAAAACACATGCTACATTAATCTTAGAGTAGTGTCAAATAATAAAACAGGAAAAAGTACTACCTCACGCAAAGACGCTCCCCGGACAAACGGCGCTCCCCGGACTGAAAAGCGCCGAGGACAAGCGGGGACAAGAAAGAACGCGAAGAAAAACAAAAATATTGGTTAAAAACGAAAGGCAGGTTATAATACAAATCAATCATTGCTTTAAGAGAGAAGAAATAGTAAATATAAAGCAATCTAAATGCTAAAGGTAATTCATGGAAAACAGTTTTAAGAAAGAAAAAGAGAAGTTCTTTGTTGAGCTTATTAAACCTTCCCACTACGATAACGACGGTTATGTCATCCAGTGGTGGAAGTCCTTCAGTATCTCCAACTCACTCTCCTGCCTCTACGGCCTCACGATCGACAGCGCTGAGAGGAAAATCCTGGGCGAAAATGTCGACATCATTGTCAACCTCCACGATGAGTACAGCACCGTACTCCCCATCGCGGCGATAACCCGGAGAATTCGGCAAAACGGAAACCGGGGAGTAATCGCCCTTGTAGGAGTTCAGACCAACCAGTTTCCCAGGTCCGTAGACATCGCCCGCCCCTTTCGGGAGGTCGGCGTCCCAGTTGTCATAGGAGGCTTCCATGTGAGCGCTGCCATCTCCGTGCTGTCAAAAATTCCCCCGGAGACCCAAGAGGCCCTGGACATGGGTATCACTCTATTCTCAGGAGAAGCGGAGGGGCACCTTGATCAACTCCTCTCTGACGCCTACCATCAGAAACTCAAACCTATTTACAATGTAGTCGAAGACCTTCCGAACCTTCAGGGTCAGCCAACACCGCTTTTGCCTCAAGCGATGATTGAAAAAAGCCTCAGCTCAAACATTCACATAGACACCGGCAGAGGGTGCCCATTTGATTGTAGTTTCTGCACCATCATCAACATCCAGGGACAGAAGTCGCGATTCCGTACCGCAGACGATGTCGAGAGAATGGTCCGCTCCTACTCCCGGAATGGTGGTAAGACTCCCCACTTCTTTTTTACAGATGATAACTTTGCCAGGAATAGAAACTGGGAGGCTATCTTTGACCGTCTGATAGAGTTAAGAGAGAAGAAAAATTTCAAGGTTAGGTTAGGCCTCCAGGTAGATGCCAATGCACACAAGATACCCCGGTTTATTGACAAGGCGGCCCAGGCGGGCTGCAACAACGTCTTTATCGGGATGGAGAGTATTAACAAGGAGAATCTCAAGGCGGCTAACAAGCCGCAGAACAATGTTGAGGAGTACCGTAAGATGTTGATTGCATGGCGGAAAAACGGGGTCGTAACAATGTCGGGCTATATCCTCGGTTTCCCGGCTGATACGCCCGACTCCATTGAAAATGATATCAGGACGATCCAGCAAGAGCTGCCCATTGACATTCTCATGTTTTTCATCCTCATCCCTCTGCCCGGATCGATGGATCACAAGGCGCTCCTCCAGAGAGGGGAGTGGATGGAATCGGACTTTAATAAATACGACTCGGAACACGCGATAATGAAACACCCCAAAATGACCAAAGAAGAGCTGGAGGGGATCTTCAGGAAAGCGTGGGATCTTTACTACTCGCCGAAACATGTTAAGAAAATACTTCTCCGGGCCAGAGATGACGGGATCAGTCCCTCGAGATTGATCTGGAAGATATTGATCAGCCAGTTCTGTATCAAATACGAAGACGCCCACCCTTTTCAATGCGGGGCCTTCAGGAAAAAAGTACGCCGCCAGAGACGGTGGGGCATGCCTCTCGAGAATCCGATCCTTTTCTACCCTCGCAGGGCCTGGGAGATTGGGAGAACTGCTTTGCTTATTTCGATCTATATCTGGAGGTTGGAGAGGTTGAAAAAGAATATCAAAAAGAATGTCCGTTAGCTTTCAGGGGATGTTCGATTGTAGATTTACTAATGACTATTGAGGATTGATAATGTTAATAATGAAGAAAGTAATAATTGTTTTCATAACGATAGTATTCTCTACTGCAGTATACGCTGAATCGAGTGTCTGGAAGTTAGATGCAGATAACGGCAGTTTTTATCTGGCAGGTTCCTGCCATGTACTGAGAAAGTCTGACTATCCTCTTCCGAAGGAGTTTGAATCGGCTTATGCTGCGGCTGATCAGGTTATCTTTGAAACAGATATCGAAGCGCTCAGGAGTCCTGATATTCGACTCCTGATGATGAGCAAAGGGATGTATACCGGTGGTGATACCCTGGAGAAAAAGTTATCAAAGAAGGCATACGAGTCTTTAGTTAAGTTTTGCAATGACAGGTCCATGTCCATCGATTTCTTACAGAACTTTAAACCCTGGATGGCTGCCATGACTTTGCTTATTCTTGAGCTGGGAAAGAACGGGATATCGGCTGCGGATGGATTGGATATGTATTTCAGTAATAAGGCAAAGAAGGATGAGAAACAAACAGGAGGGCTTGAAGACGTTTACAAGCATGCTGAATTACTTTCTTCACTTGGGGAAGAGTTTGACGATACAATCATCGAAAGTTTTATTCGGGAAGTAGAGAAATTACAGGCTGTCATGAAAGACCTGATCAAATCATGGAGGGTTGGGGATGAAGCCGGGATAGATAAATATTTAGCAGATAATATGCGTAAGGAATTCCCGACATTATATAAAAGGCTTATAACTGACAGGAACAGGGACTGGATTCCTCACCTGGAAACTTTGATAGCCTCCGGCAAGAATACGCTTGTAATCGTCGGTGTAGGGCATCTGGTTGGTGAAGACAGCGTCATCAATCTACTAAAATCCAGAGGCCATAAGGTAAAAAAAATGTAGGAGTTAATCAATCTTTAGCAGAAGGAACACAGTATGATGAACGAAATACCGGAAGAGGGCATGACTCCGGATTACCTCAAAAAAGCATTTAAGACATTCAGAAAACGCCTCAGACTGACACGACTTGACGCCGAGTCAACACTCGGAGGCAGTTCTCTCAGTGGTGGACGAAAGTCAGGCATTGTAGCTATCAGTCCGCCGGGTAATTTCCCTCAGGAGGTGTGGGACAAGCTGGTGGAAATGGGTAAGCTTCGTAGAGAAAGAATGGGCCTCTACGAGTTGGTCGAAGATCTCACCCCAAAAAAGAAAGGCTCAAACGAAATTTATGACAAATGACAGACACGAATTTCACGAATTTACACTAATGACTAATTACATTTTCTTAAATGGCAGAATAATCCCCGTGACAGAGGGATCGATCTCTACGGAAGACAGAGGTTTCCTATATGGTGACGGCATCTTTGAAACTCTCCGCTCTTACCATGGAGAGCCTTTCAAGCTTGCTGAGCATCTGGAACGCATGAGTTCTTCTGCAGAGAAACTCAAGATTATCCCCGCATACACAAATGCAGAAATTAGTGAAAGTTTAACGAAACTACTTGCGAAAAACAGTGTTCAGGATGCTTATATCAGGATTACACTTTCAAGGGGTGAAGGCGGCAGTGGGCTTCAAATGAGTGATGGCCTCAGGTCGACGATCCTGATACAGGTCAAACCGTTTAAGCCCTATGATGAGAAATTGTATAATGAGGGGATGTGCCTGGCTGTTTCCGGGCACAGGAGGAGTACGACGAGTCCGATATGCCGTCACAAGACAACTAACCTGCTGACAAGCATCCTATTAAAGGAAGAGGCAGGTAGCAAGTCTGCACATGATTCAATTGTCCTCAATACAGACGGATATGTAGCTGAGTGTATAGTAAGTAATATCTTTATGGTTGCAGACGGTAGTGTAATTACGCCTTCACTTGATACCAACATCCTGCCGGGGATAACGAGGAGTACGGTACTTGATATCTGCCGGGACAGTGGTATCCCCGCCAGAGAGGAATGTTTCAAGATAGAGACGTTAATCAAAGCAGAAGAGGTATTTATTACCAACTCATTAATGGAGATAATGCCTGTATCAAGGATTGAAGATAATAAGATAGGAAAGACCGTTCCGGGAAAGACCACGCAGCAGCTCATGAGCGCTTACAAAAACTTAACCGGAAGATAGCAACCCGCAGCACATTAGGAGGAAAAGAAAATGGAGAATGAAATTATTGAGAAAACTAAAGTTGTAAGGATTGGCATTATCTTATCACTGCTTACATTGTTGTTTGCCTTTATCCTGGGAGGCCTTTTTGGTGCTATAGAAGGCAATATCAAAGGCCATTTGAAAGGGGAAGCACAGGCTGTTTTCGATACAGTTTACGAGGGTGATTCAGCTAAAATGAAAAAGATCACGGATAAATCCTGGGTTTACTTTAAACGTGCTCACCTTCACGCAAGTGGACTGGGGGCAATCTCATTAGTTACAATTTTGCTTCTCATGTTTATGCAAACCACATGGATTATCAAAGAAATTACCGCAATATTCTTAGGATTTGGCTCTTTTGTATATTCCCTTTTCTGGATGTTCGCTGCTTTAAAGGCTCCGGGACTTGGCAGTACAGGAGCAGCAAAAGAAGCACTGTCCTTCATGGCAATTCCGTCTGCAGGTATGTGT
>CAJXKT010000115.1 GCA_913055705.1 uncultured bacterium | reverse complement strand
TTTTTAAAACTTCATAAATATAAAATGGAATACGAAATATCACCAGATTATTTACCGATCACCCCTAGCAGTTTAAGAACGAATACAACGGTTGGCTGTGACATTTTCTTACTTGCAAAGACAACGTCTGAGGTTCGATTTGTATTATATTGCAGGGGAGATGCAGTCTTTGACGAAGCCAAAAAGGAAATGCTTGTTGCACAGAAGATCCAAAGCCTTTTTATAAAAAAAGATGAACAGCAGACGTACTTTGATTACCTGGAAAATAATTTCCAACATATCATATCCGATACAAGCATTTCTCCCGATGAAAAAACAAAGATCGTACATGGTGCCGCTACTAATCTGGTTAAAGACATCTTCAATGATCCGAGAAGTGGAAGCATGGAAAGGGCGAAGGGGTTTGCCAATAACATGGTTGATTATGTTATTAAAGATAGTAAAGCTGCGGAAAGCTTGCTCAAGATAGCAGTACATGAATATCATACTTATACTTATACTCATTCAGTAAATGTTGCAGCCGTAGGGACTTTGTTTGCACAGGACCTTGGCCTGGGAGTGAAGGATTTAAAGGGTCTTTGCGCAGGGATACTTTTGCATGATGTTGGCAAGACCAAGATCAGTACTGATATACTTAATAAAAAGGGGAAATTGACAAAAGAGGAATTCGATATAATAAAAAAACATCCTGTGTTAGGGGCGGAAGTATTAGAGGAAACAGGGGTTCAGTTTAAAGAGGAACTTATAGTAACCTTACAGCATCATGAGAACGATGATGGCAGCGGTTATCCATACGGGCTTAGCAAAGATGAGATCCATCCTTGTGGTAAGATTGCCCGCGTAATAGATGTATACGATGCACTAACTGCCGAAAGGTCATATAAAGACGCAATGAGGCCATTTGCTGCTATTAAGGAGATGAAGGATGGGATGCTTCATTGCTTTGATACGGAACTGTTTAAAGAGTTTATACGCTTTTTAGGACCTTACGATCCACGTAAAACAGAAAGAAGTTGCAAGCTGTATACTACTTTATCTCGACAAGGAAGTTAAACAAGAGATTTTAGGATAAATGGATAACAGAATAATTACCATTAATATTTAATCACCAATACTCAATAACCAAACTGCAATCACTTCTCCAGCCTTTCCAGCAAAAACAATATCTCAGCCGCATCAGTATAATCCAATCCAGCATCAGAAGCCAATCCCACCTCACGAGAACCTGTAAGGATAGCCTGTAATTTCAAAACTAACAATTTTCCTGATTCAGGTATGTTCGGGTCACTGGCTACCTCGTCCAATTGCTTTTTAATCTCCTCCGGTTTCTGTTGCTTCAAGGCATCTTCAAACAGGGTACATAACCTAGCACTCGGACTTTGATCCTCACCACCATCTCGGCGGCAGGCAAGATATAATTGAATTGCCTGCCCCCGTGCTCGTGCGGCAGCCTCTTGATTACCATCAGCCAGTTCTATATCACGCAGTTTGTCCCATGCTCTCCATGGCTCGACATGATGACCATAGGGTTTGAAGCATTCAATAGCCCTCTGGATTTCCTGCCTTGCTTCATCATAGCGCTTAAGCATGATCAAGGTAATGGTGAGATTCCCCCGGACGCGCCCCTCATTTGCCATGTCATTGATCTCTGTATATTTTCCTGCTGATTGCCGGAAGGAAATCACTGCGTCCTCTGACCGCCCCATTTTAGCGTAAAGGTTTCCGAGCCGTCCCAGACTCCTGGCCTCATCCAACGGATTTTCCTGCTGTACATTAACGGCCAGCGATTGCTGAAATGCCTGCTCTGCCTCTTCAAATTGACCGATTTCCTCAAATACCACACCCTGCTGCTGCAAGGCAACTGCAGCCATATTTAGCTCTCCAAGATTCTCAAATATTTCTCTGGCCTCGTTATGTGCCTTGATGGCGTCTTCGTACCTTCCCTGAGAAAAACGTACTGTCCCGAGTTGGCCTTTTCCTACTGCGATATGCCTTTCACTCTTTAATTCTTCAGCTACTTGTATGCTTTCTTCATAGGCAGTTGCAGATTCTTCTAAACGACCAAGGTCCAACAGGCACTCTCCTCTTTTGGCAAGTGATGCGGATACCATCTTTCCGGCAGCATTACTATCTGCCTCACCGGCTAGTAAGCGAAAGTCCTTGAGTGCCGTATTGATTGATTTAAGCGCATCGTCAAAAGCGCCTCCCACTCTCAGTACACGCCCAATCAGTAAATTAGCTACAGCTATATCATAATCTGCTCCCTCGTATACTCCCTCGCCTGCCTTTATACATTTATCCAACAGTATCTGCGCAACGCTTAATGCCTGTGGAAAATTACCAGCATCCAATAAACTTTCAACCCGCATACTCAAGGCTTCAAATCTGGCATGCTCCCAACCCACCGATTTTTTCTCTTCCTCTTCTATAATCGCCTTTACTTTTGCCAGGGTTTGAGGTTTGTCCACTTGCATAGTCAATTGTTCAAGTATTACCGCCCTGTCCAGAGTTATCTCAGGAATTGCCTGTGCCTGTACATATTCCAGAGATTTTATCAGGTTAGGCAGTTCCAGCAGTGTTAGTGAATCCGCAAGTTGTGAATCCTCAGATTGTTGCTTATGTAGAAACTCACTCAACTGCCGCAAGCTTTCAGACCACCTGGCCTTACTTGTGCCAAGTACGGCTTCATCTAATCCATGGTACAGGTAAGGGCACAAGGCAGGATGAAAGCGTAGGAAACCATAAGGCATTGGTTCTGCCAGGCCAGTCTCCAGTAATTCACTAACCAGTAAATCTCTTTCAGCTTCATTTAACTCTAAAACGTTTGTTATATTTGAAATACTGCTGCCTCCCTGAAACACGCCCAGAGGCTTTATTTTCTCCCGGACTTCCGGTGACAACCGGCGAAGGGAATTCTCTATACCGTCGAAAAGTGATCGTCTCTGTTTTTCAGACAGGCGTTCTTCCAATGCAATAAGTATTAGAGATATGGCTTCACTTATACCGCCTGAACCAATCTGAATCTTTGTCCCAATCGGTTCTTTCCCAAAAAACGTACTTAATACTGCAAGCTCAACACCTTCCCTAATTAATGGAATCACTTTGTAATCGTCCTCTCCTTTATTTCTTACCTCCAGCGCATATTTTGTCTCTTTCAAAACAGTGAGAGAATTTATCGTCTCGGGACCAATCACAGCAATAAATGCACGAGCCTCTTCAATCACCTGTTTTGTTTCCGGTTCTAATTCATCTCCAGGGGCTGACTCACGTGAATCAGTACGGATATCAAATTCCTCGCTTTCTAAACCCTTGCGTAGATCGTTTACAAATTCACCATCTTTGGCACTGTGTGATATAAAAATATTATTGCTTTTCATAATGCCTATCTAAATTTAAATTAATTTGTAAATTTTAAAGTACTGATGGTACCACACCACGAATAATGCATCATGTGGCACAAATAACAACACATCGTACAAAATATTTTAACATCTTACCCATCAAAAGTGGTAACTTAAAAGTCGTAACTTTAATTGACATATCCGTAATCATCACTATAATATGGGTTTGCGAATTCAGAGGCTGCAACAAGCATCAAGAGAGATACCTCATATTGTTAAAGATATTTACAGCAAAATTATAGAGAACATAAATAATGAGTGGAAAGATTGAAAGTCTGGATATTGACGAAATTATAGATAATACCGTTTTGAGATACGTAGGGAATACACCCTTAATAAATATCAAAACTCCCCAATATGTATCCGATAAAGTAGAAATATACGCAAAACTCGAGTATCTTAATCCGGGAGGCTCTGTAAAAGATCGCCCGATATTGCGGATGATAAAGGAAGCAATAAAATCCGGAGAACTGACTCATAACAAGGCTATTCTGGATTCTACCTCCGGAAATGCGGGAATCGCATATTCAATGATAGGTGCTGCGTTGGGATATGAAGTGGATCTGGTTATACCTGGTAATGCAAGCGAAGAAAGGAAACGGAGCATCAGGGCTTACGGGGCAAGGATTATCACTACTGATCCAATAAAGGGATATGATGAAGCGATAAGAAAGGCACATGAGATGTTAGAAGAAAATCCGGATAAATATTATATGCCGGATCAGTATGCAAACAAATACAATCCAATTGCCCACTATGAAACAACAGGCAAGGAAATTCTGGAACAAACTGAGGGTAAAGTTACACATTTTGTTTGTGGTGTTGGTACAGGCGGAACTGTAATGGGTGTTGGAAGAAGGCTGAAGGAACACAATCCCGATATAAAGATTTATGTCATTAAGCCTGAAGACTTCCCGGGAATTGAGGGACTGAAGCCAATGGGCTCAGAGTATATAAAACCAAAGATTTACAGGGAAGACTTTATAGAAGACCAAACATTTTTTATAACCTCTGAAGAGGCAAAGGACACATGTTGTACTTTGGCTAAAGAAACAGGGCTCTTTGTCGGGCAGTCCTCTGGTGCATTTATGAAAGGTGCATTAGAGTTAGCCGGGGAAATTAATGAAGGTGTGATTGTCACTCTTTTCCCTGATACCGGCAATAGATATTTCAGTACACAATTATGGGACTAGAAATAATGAAAACAAATTTTTTTGCAGTTTTCGGTATTCTGGTTTTAGCGCTTGTGTTTATTGCACTGAACTCAGGCTGTAGCGGTAAGCTGAGAGATGCTGAAGAACATTATGATATCGGTACCATTCATTGGAAACAGGGAAGGATCGATGACGCTATCGAGGAATATAAGAAGGCATTAAGCGTTTCTCCCAATTTCGAGAAAGCACATTTTAATCTGGGCTGTGTATATACTCAGAAAGGGAAATTCGATCTTGCGATTGAGTCATTCAAGAAAGGATTAGAAATCAAACCGGATTGGGTAGAGGCCCATACAAATCTGGGTGCCGCATACGAAACAAATAATATGATTAAGGAGGCTATGGAGGAGTATAAAAAGGCAATAGGACTTAATCCTGATGTCCCGGAATCTCATGTAAATCTTGGCAATCTCTATTTCAAGATGGAGAGGTTTGATGAGGCTATCGGTGAATATAATACGGCCATTAAACTTAAACCTGACTTTGCGGAAGCTTACAACAACCTTGGCTATGTCTATTTCAAACAGAGTAATTACAGTTTAGCGATTAGCAATTTTAATAAGGCCATTGAACAGAAACCGGGTTATATCGGCGCTCATAATAATCTCGGTCAGGCATATATAAACGTTGGCTTGCGCGATAAAGCAAGGGAACAATATGATATTGTCAGTAAGCTTACGAACAAAAACAGATAAGTAAAAACAAACTTCTAGAATATAGTTTAAGATCTGTATTAAACCATTCCCTTACCCTTAAAAAAACTACCATGCCTGAAAAGGCCTTCTGGAAGCCACAAAGATATAACGGCATATTCAGAGGAGGCCAAATACCTTAACCAAAAGGAATACGGCATTGTCTAAAATGAATGTTTATGAGGCCACAATAAAGAGACGTACTATCCGGCGGTTTAAACAAAAACCAATCCCGTTCGAAACCTTGAAGAAACTTGTCAATGCGGGAAGACTGGCTCCTTCCAGCGCCAATTTACAGCCAATCGAATATATAGTTATAGACAGCTCTGATCTTGTTGAGAAGGTATTCGAAACACTGAAATGGGCCGGATACATTTCCCCGGATGGAAACCCTCCACCTGGAGAGAAGCCGGTAGCTTATATCATAGTACTTGCTAATAAAAAGAAGAATCCCTGTAACTGCGAAAGAGATGCTGCCGCGGCTATTGAGAATATGATACTAGTTGCCATAGAGGAAGGTATTGGAAGCTGTTGGTTGGGATCCATAGACATTAATAAGCTGACAGACATCCTTGAACTTCCCGAACATATCAAGATAGATTCAGTCCTTGCACTTGGATATAGTAACGAATCTCCACAAATAGAGGAAATAAAGGACTCAGTTAAATATTGGAAGGACGAAGCAGGTACACTTCATGTACCTAAAAGAAAGATTGACGATATACTGTTTTATAACAAATATTCTGAAGGTTGATTTATTCTCTCAATAGATAATATACCAGAAGTCAGGAAAAGGAGAGCACATGCAAAGAGCATTCTCAACGATATTATTTGTAATTATTTTAATAACATTATTTACAGGGAATCTAAGGTCTCTATCCTCAAATTCTGAGGTAAAAGATATGAAACATAAATCTGCAAACAGCGATACTAAGAAGAACCATAACAGGCTTATACACGAAAAGAGCCCTTATTTACTACAGCATGCAGAGAAC
>CAJXKT010000114.1 GCA_913055705.1 uncultured bacterium | reverse complement strand
CTCCTTATCCTTCCCGGAAGCAACCTCAGTACCACCTGCCTTTTGTGAACTTCCCTGTTCACCTTGGCCTTCTTGAGTTGTTTGTTCAGTACCATCAGATCCGGTTCCTGACTCTTTGTCCTGACCGGACGCTAGCTCAGTACCTCCTGCTTCTTGAGTCTCTCCCCGGCTTTCCTGTCCCTCTTGAGCAGTCTGCTCGGAACCAACAGGTCCAGCCCCGGACTCCTTATCTTTACCGGATGCAAGTTGTTCAGTACCTCCTGATCCTTGAGTTTCTCCCTGACTGCCCTGTCTCTCTTGCTGAGTTGTTTGTTCGGTACCATCCATTGGCTTGCTATCTTCTTTCCCTGTCCCAGAAGCGTCTCCCGCCTGCCCTTGTGCCAGTTTATCTTTAAGGTCTTGACCTGTTCCCTTTTCTTGTCCTTTCTCTTGAGTGCCTGTACCCGCCTCCGCTTGTGATGAAGCATCCTTACTCTCTGGTGAATCTCCCTGTTTATCTGCAACCTTGCTATCTGCTTTTCCCTGATCAGCAGTATCTCCAGTCTGTTGTTGTTCGGCACCTTCCGCTCCTGCTCCTCCTGACTCTTTATCCTGTCCGGATGCAAGCTCAGTTCCACCTTCACCCTGTGATTCTTCCTGGCTACCCTGGCCTTCACTTGTTGTCTGTTCAGCACTATCTGCTGACTTGCTATCTGTTTCTCCAGTTTCAGAAGTATTCCCGGTCTGCTGTTGCTGTCCTTGTGCTGTTTTATCATTAATATCCCGGCTTGTATCTTGTTGTTGGGCTTCCGCAGTATCCTCTTGATCTGAACCGGATGGTGCAGTTTCAGATTTGTCAGCTTGTGAAGTCCCCGTACCCGACTCTTCCTGCTGTTGTTCCTGCTGAGATGAGGACGAAGAACTTTCAGAAGCTGAAGACTCTGCCTGTTCGCTCTGGCTTGATTTGTCCTTTGATGAATCAGCCTGATCTTCCGGTGATCCACCCATGGGGATACTTGGCATAGGCGAACTGTCATTGTCTTTTGGAGGGAATAAGAGCTTTGCGAGCTTTTGCAGTATTTTTGATTCCGGAATTTTGAACTTTTCTTCCTTTTCCTGCTCCTTCTCTTGATTCTCCGCCTGTTTTTCTTCAGGAGGTTTTTCCTCAGAATCCGATGTATCCTTTGGTTCTGCAGGCTCCTCTTTTTTATCCTCTAATTGTTCTTTATCTGCGCCGGCTAATTGATTTGATTCGTCTTTCGTTTCAGGGCTTTCCGGCTCTTCCTTATCAGCGAGCCTGGGTTCCTGGTCAGTATCTGATGCTTCTGTAGTTCCCTCAGACTCTTCTTTCTTATCTTCCGGTTGTTCCTTCTCTCCACCGGCTAACTGTTTAGATTCATCTTCCTTCTCCTGACTTTCCTGCTTTTCACTATCAGCAAGTTCAGACTTTTCACTCTCACCCTTATCTTCCTGCCCTGGCTTGCCTTCGAGCTGGTCCAGTTTAGAGTTAATATTACTTAACAAATTTGATATTTGATCCTGCAGTGGATTAGTTGTTTTTTGCTCCTGCTGTTTTTTTTCTACAGATTTCGATAATTGTTCTTCTTTAGTCTTGTCTTCCGGCGTCTTAGCCTGTAATTGTGATTCCTCTTGTTTCTCCTGTTCTTCTTGTTTATTATCAGGTCCTTCAGTCTTCGCCTCTGCAAGTTTTTTGTCTTCTTGTCCACCCTGAGGGTCTTTGACCTTTTCACCCTCCTGTTCTAATTTATCTTCTTTCTCAGCGACGGCATCCATTTTTTCCTCTTCATCTTTGCCGGGTGACTTTCCCGCGGCGTCTTCTATTACATCCGGCGCCTCAACAACGGTTTCCTCTATGGTTGTGACTATTTGATCAGATTCTTCAGTATATTTATAAGGCAGAAGTAAAAGGATCAGGAATAATACGGACACTGCTGCTAAAAACTTTGCTGATCTTGGAAATTTGTGTGGGAGTGTATGCTTGATACTGTCGTCATCAAGTTTGTTTTTTATGTCATCTACAAGCAAACCAAAAAGCTTGTTATCTTCATTCTGCTCAGCATACTCTAATCCGGTAACAAGACGTTCCTTAAAACCCATCTTCTTGTCCAGTATGCTCGCCGCCTCAGATTTACCCATCCATCTATAAAAAACCATTGCCCCACTCACTAATAGGTAGATTGAGAACAAAGATATCAGGGTAGTGTAAGTATATGGTGGTATGCTGACAAACTTCCGGGCAATAAGCGTGGCAAAGGCTACTGTTAACCCGATTGTCAATACAGTGAAAAGCATCCTTTCACATCTGAAGAAATTGTACCTGGAACGCGCCCTTTCCAGCTTTTCCTCGATCTGGTGCTTATAAGAATTCTTCTCTATATTGTCTTCTGTTTCATCGCCTGGCATTATGTCTGTCCTTAGAAATTATTAATACTCTAATACTTAACCATTATAATGACAAGTCCTTATAACTTATATATATTTTTTCACAAAACCAGTATTATTACCAGTTAAAAAAGTTATAGAACCAAGGAGTCATCACTTGATTTCTTTGGGATGTAATTTGATTATTGAGTTGCTGATTCTAGTGTGGGGATGTTTTTTTGAGATGTCTAAGATAATCTTGCTTCAACAAGATTACCTAAGACTATATCATAATGATCTTGAAATGGTTGTATTTTATTTTATTCGTAGTGCGCAGGAATCCATACCTTTTCTTCATATTCCTGCCAATACCCTGAAGGCACATTTCTATCTTCATAATGGCCCTCAATCCTTCTATCACCTTCTAAACGTTCTTCAACCCAGACTCTCTCTTTCTTTGATGTGTCGACCCATTTTCTCTTCTTTACATATTCATAGTGGCCTTCTATATAGTTTTGTCCCTGGCCGCTGCCGGATTTTCTTTCCATTTCAAGTTGCCTTTCCAGTTCCGCTTTTTCAGCCGCCTCTCTTTTCTTGTCCATATTGTCACCGATCAATGCTCCACCCAAAGCACCTGCTCCTGCACCAATTCCTGCACCTAAAGCAGGGTCACCTACTAACGCTCCTATACCTGCTCCGAGGGCTGCTCCAGCTCCTGTTCCTACTGCTGTTCCCTTTTGTGTCGTTGTCATACAACCGGTAGTTAAGATTGCAATTGAAGCAACACATATAACTGCTAAAAATATTTTTCTACTCATCTGTTTCTCTCCTATCAAGTATTTTACTGATATTAACAAGATGATATTTTATACATTTTTTTATGTTCTTTTGTTCCGAATGGATAGTATCAAAAGGTTGTATTCTTGTCAATATATTTTACAACTGCTTTAACTTGATAGAGTTAGCATTCTACGCCTTGACAAGTTTACACTTCAACCGATAACCCATCGTATGCTAATTCAATACCTGATGGCAACTTGTTATTCGTCTCTTCGTGCTCTATTTCATGTGCTATATGAGTAAAGAATGTTTGCTTTGGTTTTAGTATGGATACAATGCTAATAGCTTGTTCAATACTAAAGTGTTTTGCATGAGGAATATTTCTGAGGGCATCAATAATCAGTAAGTCAAGTCCCATTAGCTTATCCATAGAATCCTGTGGTATCTCGCTTACATCCGTTACATAAGCAAACTTATCAAATCTATAGCCTGTGACCTTTTCCTGCCCATGCATTACGTCAACAGGTATTATTTCCATACCAGAAAGGCTGAGTTCTCCATTAATGGGTGTAAGAGTAAACTTTGGTTTGCTTCCATTGGAAGGTACTTCACTGAATACATAGGAGAACATTCGGTATATGCTATTAACTGTATCTTGAGATCCATAGATCGGAATATTGGCTTTCTGGCTTCTATTAAAGTGCCTCAAATCATCTAATCCCAGGATATGGTCTGCGTGAGCGTGTGTTAAAAGTACAGCATCTAATCTCCTTACTTTATTTCTCAAGCATTGAATACGCAGCTCTACAGCTGCATCTATAAGTATATTACATTCCCCCTCGGATACAATGATGGAGGAACGGGTTCTGGAATTCCTTGGATTGCCGGACGTACAGACACGGCATTCACACCCGATCATTGGTACTCCATATGATGTTCCCGTACCAAGAAAAGTAACTTTCATACCTTTATTCTCCTCCACCTTCCTCTTCTGAAGAGTATGTATACCGCGATAGCACGAAGTATCCAGCCAAGCGCCGCACCGAACCAGATTCCCGGCAAACCCCATTCTAGCACAATTCCGAAGACATAAGCAACCGGTAAGTGAAAGCACAATGTTCCCACTATCGTAATAATCATAGGGCTAAGAGTATCCCCTGCCCCGCGTAATCCGCCGGAATATACCATGTATATTGCCAGTGCAGGTTGTTCCAATGCTGCAATCATTACACAATATGCGGCAAGAGCTAATACATCCTGTTCCGGATGAAAGACCATCGCCATGGGTTTTGCAAATGCCAGGAATATAAACGCAAAGAACCCCATCATTGCCAGGGCTATTTGGCAATTCTTTCTCATACTCAACCTTGCCAGTTCCGGTTTTTCGGCACCAAGGCTTTGCCCTACAATCGTAGCCGTCGCTACTGCTAATGCAAAGCCCAGCATAAAGGATAAAGCCTCTATTCTGATGGCGATCTGGTGTGCGGCAAGAGCTACAGTTCCAAGCATGGCAATTATCTTAATAAAAAAAAGATAGCCCATCTGGGTTAAAGAGGCATCCAGTGCAGCAGGCAAAGAAACTCGCAGTATCCTCTTAATTATGGATTTGTTTACGTCAATAATATTTCTGAAGCTTATTGTTAAGATACTTTTCCTGCTCAGAAGTTTGTAAAAAATCAAGACTGCGCCTACTGTATATGCTATTGAAGTTGCCCATGCTGCCCCCACTACCTCCATACGCGGGAATATCCATATCCCAAATATGAGAAGCCAGTTAAATAGTATATTTACACAATTCATAATGAGAGTAATGATCATGGGCGTAAAGGTATCACCCGCCCCACGAAAGATTGAGGTTCCGGTTAGGACTATCAGACGAAAAATGAAAAAACTCAGCACTATTTTAAGATAGCTGGAACCCAGTGCTACAACTTCTTCTTCCGCACTCATCAAGATCAAAATGTTATCAGCAAAGTAAAAGATGAAAGGACTTATTGTAAGGCCAAAAACAAGTGATATTAATATAGATTGTCCAGCAACTTCCCGGGCTTCAGCCTTTTGCTTAGCACCAAAACTTCTTGCTACAAGTGCCGTAGTTCCGACATTAAGGGCTGTGAAAATCATTGCAATAACGAAGCTTAATGCACCTGCCAACCCAACCGCAGCAACAGGCGCAGTCCCTAATCTGCCTATCATAATTATGTCCACTATGAAAACGGCCATGTGTAAGACGTTTTCCAGGGCGGCAGGAAGGGCTAATTTGATTATGTTTTTATTTAGATTCTCTTTTGTCAGCTCCATTAGTTCTTTTTCAAATCGAAATTGTGGTTGACAACTATCAATACAACTATTAGAATTTTCTAGATTACTACTTAAACCGGCAGATAATAAAAGAAACTAAATCCTTATGCAAAGCAATTTTACAAACATTCCTGCTCTATTCACTTATTCTAAGTATACCATCATTTCAACGTAACACAGTACTTGTTTAATTAAGTTAAATTTCTTGGATTAAAATATTGTAAATGTATACAGGTATAGATATTATTGAAATTAAAAGGATAGAAAAGGTCTTTGGTTTACACAAAAATTTTATAAGGAGAGTATATACTTACGACGAAGTAGAATATTGTCAGTCCAAAAGGAATTGCTATCAACATTATGCCGTACGTTTTGCCTCAAAAGAGGCTGTACTCAAGGCATTTGGGACAGGTTTGAGAGACAGGATGAAGTGGACGGATATAGAAACACTGAATGACGAATTGGGCAAGCCTTATGTAAATCTTTATGGTAGAGCAAAAGAACTGGCAAAGGAAAAGAATATTGGTGAGATATCGGTTTCGTTATCGCATTGTAAAGACTATGCCGTAGCACATGTACTGTTAGTATCTAAAGAACCATATATAGGAACAAAAGAATAAAATGAAAAAACTAATCCTTATAAATCCTCATCCGATAGGTAACGTAGGTGAGGAAAATGTTTCAGTACTAAACCAGATGCCGGTAAATCTGGGATATTTGAAGGCATTAACGCCTGACAACTGGGAAGTAGACATAATAGATGAAACTCAGGAACTGGCGGTGGACGAAAAAGGTGAAAATGTCTTTTTCGATAAAACGAATGTCGCCCTCGTAGGGATAACTTCCGTCAGTTATCAGGCAAACAGGGCATATCAGATCGCCACGGCATGCAAGAGTAATGGCATACCCGTAATAATGGGTGGAGTACACGCCACAAGCTATCCTGAAG
>CAJXKT010000113.1 GCA_913055705.1 uncultured bacterium | reverse complement strand
TCGCGACAGCAAAATGGGGCTACAATTATATATGATCTAAGGTCCAGCCGGATACTGCCAGAAGAAATCAAGAAAGCAGGCGGCATTCCTTACCGGGAAAGAGTTGGGCATTCTCACATTAAGGCTACAATGAGAGAAAAGAATGCCATTTTCGGTGGTGAGCTCTCCGGACACTACTATTTCAGAGAAAATTGGTTTGCCGACTCAGGAATAATTGCCCTGATAGAAATACTAAATGTTCTTAGCAGCAGAAATGTTCCAATGTCCAATCTGATCGCACCACTTAAGAGATACTCTTCAACTGGTGAAATTAATTTTAAGGTTGCAGACAAGGATAAAAAGATTGAGCAGATTGCTGAGCACTTTAAAGACGGTAAGATTGATTATCTTGATGGTATTACTGTTGTATATAAGGATTGGTGGTTTAATGTAAGAAAGTCTAATACTGAACCGTTACTCAGATTGAACCTGGAAGGTAATACAGAGCTGATAATGGAGCAAAGAAAGAAGCAAGTGATAGATATTATTGAGGAAAAATAAGGACTTAGGCACCAATAGAGGTTTTCACGCCCTTGGATGAAACTTCTGGTGTATGGATTTAAGGTATTTCCTGTCTATATGTGTGTAAATCTGCGTGGTAGAAATGTTAGAGTGCCCAAGCATCTCCTGAACTGAACGCAGATCCGCCCCTCCTTCCAGCAGATGTGTCGCAAATGAATGTCTTAATGTGTGTGGAGATATATTTGATCGAATCCCCGCCTTAATGGCATACTTTTTCACAATGCTCCAGATATTTTCACGTCTCAACTTCTTGCCTGTTCTGGACAAAAACAGTAAGGGTTCGTCGGCTTCCATCTTCACAAGAAGAGGCCGTACCTCCTGCAGATACCTTCTAATAGATTTTGAAGCCTCAGCACCCATGGGTACAATACGTTGCTTAGAACCCTTCCCCTGGCACCTGATGTAGCCATAATCAAAGTTTATCCAACTGACCTTGATTGACGCGACCTCAGAAACTCTCGCCCCTGTCGCATACATCAGCTCTAATATCGCTTTATCCCGTATCCCGAGCTTATCATTACAATCCGGCGCCCGTAATATTTCCTCAACAGCTTTATAATGGAGCACTTCCGGCAGATGTTTCTGGAGCTTGAGCGTATTAACTGATGACATCGGATTAGCAGAAATCTTTCCTTCCATAATCATGTACTTATATAACATCTTTATGGTAACGAGACTTCTTGAGATTGAATTCTCCGAAAGTCCTCTCTGCTTTTCCTTTTCTATAAAACTTACTATCATTTTTGCACGTAAGTCCTGAAACTGCTTAATTCCTTCGTCCTGCAAATAATTTGAAAAATTACGCAGGTCGCCCTTGTACCCCTTTATGGTATTATCGGAAAGGCCACATTCAACGATTAGATAATTCAAGAATGATTCGATGAGCGCTTCATCTATCATGTTCGACGATAAATGCGAGGTTTGCAATGTTTTCGACATATATTTCGTTAACCTTTTTAACTAATAAGAGCCTATTATTCTTAATCTTTTCGTCCTCTACATTGACGAAAACCTTATCAAAGAAATTATGAACCGGCTTTGCAAATGCATCATTATATGCAATCGACAGTTCCTCATACTTTCCCTGCGGAACGTATTGAAGTAATCCCTCATTTTCTTTCTTATAGACAGCCCATAATGCACGTTCCTCTTCTTCTTTTAATAATTCTTCATTAACCTCACCTTGGATTGTACAATTTTTCCCTATATTGAATGTCCTCTCTACGACCTCTACAAGATTTTGCCAGATTGGAGTCTCGGCAATCCTGGTTACGACTTCCAATCTACAAACAAAATCCGATATATTGTCAAATCCAGACTTCATTACTGATTCTACGATATCGTAACGATAACCCCTTTCAAGATAAATGTTATATACCCTATCCTTAAAGAAATCCATTATCTGTCCATAAACCTTACCACTTTCAGGACTAATGTCTGTCAAGCTCGATAATGATTTCTCAAACATCTTCTTTAAAGAGACATCAAGTTCTTTAGTCTCCAGGATACGTATAATCCCCTGTGCTTGCCTCCTGAGCGCGTAAGGGTCTTGAGAACCGGTAGGGATCAAACCAGCCGAGAAACAACTTGCAATTATATCAAACTTATCTGCCAGGCTTAGCACAGTGCCTATCTCCGTCTCCGGCAGCACATCATCAGCATACCTCGGTAAATAATGTTCCGCTATCGACCTTGCAACCTCTTCGTCCTCACCTTGTGCCAAGGCATATTCACGTCCCATTATGCCCTGCAATTTTGGAAATTCTCCAACCATTTCAGTTAAAAGGTCAGTTTTGCACAAGCTGGATGCAAGTTTAACCAATTCCAGCTTGTCAGGAGAGAAATTCAACATTTCTGCTATAAAATGCGCCACTTCACCAATTCTTTCTTCTCTATTTAAATAGCTTCCTATATCTTCATGAAAAACAAGGCTTTCCAAATCCTTAACCCTTTCATGAAGGGATATTTTCTTATCCTCATCCCAGAAAAAATTTGCATCAGCAAGTCTTGCCCGCAGAACACGTTCATTTCCTTTTCTGATAATTTCGCCATCACCGGAATCCCTGTCTGTAATTACAATAAATTCAGGTAACAACTTGCCATCCTTGTCCTTAACAGGAAAATATCTTTGATGGTCCTTCATCGCAGTCTCAATAACTTCTGATGGAATTGCCAGGTAACCTTTATCAAAGCTGCACTTTACAGCACCCGGAAACTCGACAAGATTTGTCACCTCTTCAAGCAGCGCTTCATCATCCAGAGTGGAATCATAAACAGAAAGAATAGAATTTATCGCTTTCCTTATTACCTCTCGCCTTTCGTCTATCTCTACTATGACGTTTTCACTGTTTAACATCTCTTTATAACTATCATAATCTGCACTCTGAATGTCTATGACCTTGTCAGAAAGAAATTGATGGCCGTTTGTTTTACGATCAGCCTTTATGCCATTTAATTCCAGATTGATAACGTCTTTATCAAAAAGCGCCATAATTGTGCGTATGGGGCGTGCAAAATACAATTTATCAGCTTTCCATCTCATAGATTTTGGAAAAGCAATTGACGTTATGATAGAGGTTAATATTTCCGGCAGGAGGTCAAATATCCTCCGCCCTTCTATCTCTTTTACTGCGAAACAATACTTTCCATTGGATGTGTCCACAACCTTCATATCTTCAGCTTTAACCCCTTGTGAACCTGCAAAACCAATAGCCGCTTTAGTCGGCTTTCCATTTTCATCAAAGGCAACCTTTGCTGAAGGCCCCTTTACTTCCTGTACAATATCCTCCTGCCTTTGCGGTAATCCGCTTGCAAACAATACCAATCTCCTTGGAGTACCGGTAGTATGTATACTGTCAAAACCTATACGATTCTTTTTAACCTGCGCTGCAAACAGTTCTTCCATCTGTTTTAGAGCGGGTTCTATATAACCGGCAGGAATCTCTTCGGTTCCTATTTCTAATAAAAGATTTGACATGATTTATTCTATTCTTTCCAACTTAATAATGGTGCCATCCCGTACACTCTTAAACATTTCAACATCACCCTCAACCCTGCCTACTATGTTAACGGCACTGGCAGGACGTATCTCATCGCCATGACTGGCTGGTGTCGGGCCAAAGAATATGCAGAATGCCTTTCCTGTAGGCCAGTAACCCAAATCACCTTTTTCAACCACCTCTTTTGCAGTCTCATCCAAAGTAGATTTAACAGGGATATCAAAATATATTTCGTCTCCCCACGTATTCACGGTATTTTCAATCGGTAACGCTTCCCAGATAGCTTCCGACGTCTTGCTATCCAGAAGTTCAGCTACCGCAGAGACGTCACCTGCAATTATCCCGATCTTTTTCATAATCCCTGTTATCAGCGTCTACTTTTTCTCATATTCTTGACAAAAAAGAATATGCTTGCAGCGAATAATCCGGCATAAATAACAGTATTATTCTTTGAATATTCCGTAGCGCCAGTATAGTTAGAAATTATCAATGTTAAGGACGACGCCATCAGGACGGCAGATAACATCATCAGCATTTTATGCCTATTCAATACATATACCTCCATATTTCCGGTTTCTATCTCCAAAAACCATCCTTCGACTCCGCTCAGGATGACGTCACACTGAGCGGAGTCGAAGTGTGACAACATTGAAATTCCCTGTGCATCAAGTATAGGAATGTATACAAAATGAAATTATATAAAATGGGCCCACTAGGACTCGAACCTAGGACACACGGATTATGAGTCCGTTGCTCTAACCAACTGAGCTATGGGCCCCGAAATGATCTATGGAGTGATCAAGTACTCTGTTTCATAATTATGGTAACGCAGCCCTACCTGGACGAACGTCCTTATTGCGTGCAAAACTAAGAGTGGGAGTTTATCAATTTTCCGTTTTGGTTTCAAGTGTTTTGTTTTACGCAGGTTATAGTCAAAAACGAGTTAAGTTTAAGGTTTTTAATTCTAATGTTCTTTATAAACTCCAATTTCACTTGACTTAATGTTGCTATAGAAATAAAATGTTGGATTCTTAAATGGAAGATTCCATAAAGTGTTTTATATAAAATATTTTAAAGGCGAAGAGTACATGACAGATGTTTTTGGAGACAAATCAAAAATAAATAGATACGATATTGACGAAGAAGCTCCTTGTATCGTTGCCTGTCCGATACGGCAGGATGCGCGGGATTATATACAATTGATTGCAAGAGGCCGGTTTTCTGATGCAATGCAGGTCGTCGCAGAAAGAAATGCGTTACCGTCGGCATGTGGACGTATATGCACCCATCCATGTGAGACGGAATGTAGAAGAAACGATTTAGACAAGCCTATCGCAATTGCATGGCTTAAACGTTTCCTTGCTGATGGCTATTCTAATGACACTACACAAGGCAAAGTCAAACAGGCAGAGATCAAATACCCTGAAAAAATCGCGATCATTGGCGCCGGACCGGCAGGATTGGCCGCCGCAAAAGATCTGTCACTCCTTGGATATCAATGTACTATTTTTGAAGCGCACTCCGGTCCCGGAGGTATGCTTCGTATGGGAGTACCAACATACCGCCTGCCCAGAGATTTCATGGATAAAGACATCAAGTTTATTACAGATCTTGGCGTAGAGATAAGATACAACACAACTGTAGGAGAGGATATTTCTTTTGACGATTTAAAAAGTGATTTTGATATTACGTTTTTAGCTGTGGGTTTGCCAGTAACCAGACGACTGCCTATTGAAGGCACTGATTTGGATGGGGTTCAGGATGCGATATCATTTCTTAAGAGCGCAAACTGCTATAACAATGCAAAGGTGGGCAACAATGTCCTTGTAATTGGTGGTGGAGCGGTTGCTATGGATTGCGCGAGAACGGCTTTAAGGCTTGGCCCAAAGGAAGTTAACATAGTATGCCTGGAGTCTAGAAATGAGATGCCAACATCTGATTACGAAATTGAAGAAACACTGCAGGAAAAAGCAATACTTCACGCCTCATTCGGCCCTAAAAGGATTATAGGGGAAAATGGCAAGGTCACTGGCCTTGAAACTCTTAAGGTAAAATCTGTTTTTGACAGCCAGGGAAGATTTAATCCCTCATTTCACGAAGGCAGTGAATCAGTAATAAATGCAGATACGATCATTCTGGCTATAGGTCAGGCATCAGATCTATCGTTTCTTGAAGGGCATGAAGAGATAGAAGTTACCAGAGGAGGTACAATAGCCGCAGACGCTGATACTTTAAGTACCGGTATGCCGGGTGTTTTTGCGGGCGGAGATATTGTATTAGGCAGAGGAACTCTTACTATGGGCTTAGGACATGGTAAAAAAGCTGCATTATCTATACATAATTATCTCAGAAAAACTTCCGAGTCTGACCAGAAATTCAGAGATGTTAAACCTATTGATGAGCTGTCAAAGACAGAAACAAGGGTAGACAAAATAAAGAGAGAGGAGAGGGATGAAATGCCGGCCCTTGATCCGGATACAAGGGTAGGAAATTTCGATGAAGTTGAATTGGGTTTTACTGAAGAGATTGCAGTACGTGAAGCAATGCGCTGTATGAACTGCGGAAACGGAGCATCCGTCTCATCAGAAACCTGTATTGCATGTCTGACCTGTGTCAGAGTTTGCCCTTTTGAGATACCAAAAATAAAAGAAGACGAAAATTTTGCTTATATAGATAATGATTGCCAATCATGCGGAATGTGTGTTGTAGAATGTCCAGCCAAGGCAATAGAATTTAAAGGATCGTATGAGGATATGGGCAAAGATCAATTAAATGACGCTTTCAAGGAAGCAGAAACCTCTGAGCCGTTGATAATAAACTTCTATTGCAGCTATAACCTGGATCTGGCACTCTCCAGAGAAGAACTACCAAAAAACATCAGGCAGGTTAATTTGCTCAGTTTAGGAA
>CAJXKT010000112.1 GCA_913055705.1 uncultured bacterium | reverse complement strand
ATAAAAGGCCATGAATTTTAATTGATATACCCGAGTGAATGCAAGAATTTCTTTTGCTTCGAACTGAGATTGTTATCTCCTTTTAACATCCTTTTAAGAGCCTTGCCACAGCGTTTCCAATTCATTTCACAGCTCAGGCTTTTAATCAAAAATATTGATTTGTTACATAATTTTAGGTTTCGTTGTAAAACCAAGGGATCAGGAAGTAAGAAACCAGGGCTAGTCTTCGAAATTCAAGTCTCGGAAATATTTGCAACATTTGATATAATGCGGTAATTTTATGGCTCATGGCCTGACTTCCTATGATTATTACGTTTTGCTAATTGCTGAAACTCATTAAACGTTAAGGCTAGGCTATTTTAATTCTTAATCTGGGTGCGTGTGGCTTAATTTAAATAATGCTCAGTACAGAGCAAGTTGAGATGATTACTAAAATTTCGAAAAAGTTTTTTTTATTCTCGATCTTTATTGCATTGGTATTGATTAACAATACTGAAAGTGCTTACGCATATATTGGGCCTGGCGCAGGCTTTGCCTTTGTCTCTTCGTTTTTTATATTACTAGTAACCTTCTTCCTGGCATTACTGACCTTCCTCTTTTGGCCTATTCGGTTTCTTGTTAAGACTTTCAGGAGGAAGAGACCCTTACATACAAAACATGATGTCAAACGTGTTGTTATCGTGGGTTTAGACGGAATGGACCCTGATCTAGCGTCTCAATATATGAAAGAAGGTAAACTGCCAAACCTATCCAAATTGAGTAAATCCGGAACATTTCAGAAACTACAGACCACACTCCCTGCGATGTCGCCAGTGGCCTGGTCAACCTTTATCACGGGCGTTGATCCATCCAGACATAATATATTTGATTTCTTGAACCGAGACCTTCGAACCTATCTTCCTGAACTATCTTCAACAAAGATTGAGAAATCATCCAGGTCTTTTTCTATTGGACGCTTTTCGATACCTCTAGGCAAACCAAGAGTCAAGCTGCTTAGAAAGGGTAGGCCGTTCTGGAATATTCTGGATGAATATGGCATTTTTAGTTCCGTAATAAGGGTGCCGATGACATTTCCACCAGAGAAACTCAATGGTGTCTTGCTATCAGGCATGTGTGTGCCTGATCTGAGAGGGACACAGGGGACATTCACTTATTATACCTCCAATAATAGTAGCTCAAATGAGAAAAAGACGGGAGGTGTTCATATCCCGGTCAATATTGAAGGCCGCAAGATCAAAACTTATATTCCCGGTCCTGAAAACAAATCATTAAAACAGGTTGAAGAGATACGGATTCCCCTGGAGATTACACTTAACGGAAACACAGAAGCAGAGGTAAAGGTTTCTAAAGAAAAATTCAGGCTGAAAACGGGTTTGTACTCGCAGTGGATTAAATTAACCTTCAAAGCCGGTCCAGGTGTAAAGATACGGGGAATCTGCCTCTTTCTTATTAAACAGATTCACCCCCACTTTGAAATGTATATGAGTCCCATAAATATAGACCCTGAAAAACCTTCTCTTCCTATTTCTTACCCTTTCTCTTATTCGATTTATCTATCTAAATTAATGGGAAGTTATGCAACGCTAGGGCTGGCCGAAGACACGTGGGCTTTGAATGAGAGGGTTATAAATGAAGATGTTTTCCTCCGACAGGTTTATAAGTACCATCATGAGAGAGAGGAGATGTTCTTCAATGCCCTTGATAAAACCAGAAGAGGGTTGTGTACTTGTGTTTTTGACACGACGGATAGAGTCCAGCACATGTTTATGCGTTTCATAACAAAGGACCATCCTGCCCATGCTATAGGTACTGACCAGGAAAAGTACAGGGGTACTATAGAAGATCTTTATAAGAAAATGGACCATATGATAGGCAAGGTTATGGAGAGGATAGACAAGAATGATGTCCTGATTGTCATGTCAGACCATGGGTTTAAACCTTTTAAACGAGGTATTAATCTAAATACGTGGCTATATAAGAATGGCTATCTGACCCTGAAGGATCAGAAAAAAACAGGAAATGAATGGTTTCAAGGTATAGAATGGGAAAAGACCAGGGCTTATACATTTGGAATGAGCGGTATATACATAAATGAAAAAGGAAGGGAATCAAAAGGTATCGTAGCCGGAGAGGAAAAGGAAGAATTGAAAAGGGAATTGATAAATAAATTGAATGGTTTAATGGATGATGAAAAGGGCGTTGTCGCTATAAAAGAATGCTTCAATACGACAGATTATTATAACGGGCCATATAAGGACAACGGGCCTGATATTATCATAGGTTGCAATGAGGGTTACAGAGCTTCATGGGGTGCGGCAGTTGGCAGGGTAGATGAAAAAATATTCGAAGATAACAAGAAAAGCTGGAGTGGTGACCACTGTATGGACCCACAATTGGTTCCGGGGGTACTCTTCTGTAATAAGAAAATCTCCAGGGACAATCCACATATTGTAGATATAGGACCTTCTGTTCTTGAGTTATTTGGAGCAGAAGTCCCATCTTATATGACCGGAAAATCTTTATTTAACGCGAAGAATAAGGAAGAGGAAAATTAGGCTGATGAAAAATATCTTTTTTTGTATGAAACAAAACCTGATACGGGGAAGGGTTTTTATTATCCTATGCTTCTTTATCATCAACGTTTCCTGTACAGGTAATACGAGTTCAGCACAATCTACAAAAAAAATTCTGCTATTGGGTTTTGACGGTATGGATCCTGTTTTGCTTGATAGATATATGAAAGAGGATATGCTTCCAAACTTTAAACTCCTCAAGGAAAAGGGGGATTTTAAACCACTGGTTACCTCTATGCCACCTCAAAGCCCCGTGGCCTGGTCAAACTTTATCACCGGTATGAATCCCGGAGGGCATGGCATCTTTGATTTCATTGCCAGAGATCCCCAAACATATATACCTTATCTCTCTACTTCAAAGACAACAGAAGCGAAAAAAACCATAAAAATAGGCGATTGGCTAATTCCTTTTTCAAATGCTGAAACCTTGCTATTAAGAAAAGGAAAGGCGTTCTGGGAAATTTTACAGGATAATGGTATTCCGTCAACAGTTCTAAAGGTCCCTGCAAATTTTCCACCCGTCAGTACTGAAGCTAACACTCTTTCCGGTATGGGAACACCAGATATACTCGGAACCTATGGAACATTTTCCTTTTATACTACCAAAGATTTAGAGGATGAAGAGCAGGAGATAGAGAGCGGTAGACTGTTCAATGTAAAAATGTTGAACAATACCATAAAAACAGAACTTTCAGGGCCTCCAAATCCATTCAAAGAGAGCAGAGAAAGAGTAAATACAGAGTTAATCATCAAAGTCGATAATAACAACCCTGTTGCTTTAATACGAATTGAAGATGAAGAGATACTTTTGAATGAAGGAGAGTGGAGTAAATGGATAAAGGTGTCTTTTAAACTTGCACCTCTTCAAAAGTTGACTGGGATATGCAGGTTTTACTTAATGAAAGTACACCCTTATTTTGAGCTTTATGTGTCACCTATAAACATTGATCCAACCAACCCCAATGTCCCCATAAGTACTCCAGAGAGTTATTCTGCTGACATCGCAGATGAAATAGGATATTACTATACTCAGGGTATGCCGGAGGATACTAAGGCATTGAATCAGGATTTCATCAATAACGAGGCTTACATTGAGCAATCTGATTTTATAATTAATGAGAGACAAAAGATGCTCAATCTTGAGATGGAAAGATTCTCATCAGGGCTCCTGTTCGTATATTTTTCAACTACAGATCTTATCTCTCATATGTTTTGGAGATATATGGACAAGGAACACCCTGGCTATAAATCCGAAGAGGCAGAAAAGTATTCTGACGTAATTAAAAAAACCTACAGGAAAATGGATACTATTCTGGGAGCGGTGATGAAAAGGATAGATAATGACACTACGCTTATTATCCTTTCTGATCACGGTTTTGGACCATTTCGCAGGTATTTTCATATTAACAGATGGTTGAAAGATAATGGGTACCTCAACTTTATAGATGATAGCCTGAGTGAAAGTAATGAATTTTTTGAGAATGTTGATTTTGGAATGACAAAAGCGTACTCCCTCGGCTTTAATGGCATTTATCTTAACTTATTCGGAAGAGAAGGCATGGGTATTGTGTACGATGGAGCAGAAAAAGAAAAGCTTATAAAAAATCTTATAAGCAAACTTGAGGACGTGAGAGACCCTGAAAGTGGAAATCAGGTTATTAAGAAGGTTTACAGAAGAGAGGAAATATATTCTGGTAAATATGTGGCAGACGCGCCTGATCTTCTCATTGGATATAATCGGGGATACCGTACTTCATGGGAATCCGCACTGGGCAAGGTGCCTGAAGGACTTTTAGGTGATAATATGAAGAGGTGGAGCGGTACTCATCTGTGGGATTATGAACTTGTCCCCGGCATCATACTTTCAAACAAAAAAATTAAAACTGTAAGCCCCGCTCTATATGATATAGCACCAACAATCTTGGCAGAATTTGGTATAAAAAAGAATACAGATATGGTTGGAGAGCCAATTTTTTAAATAAACAGAAAAAGTCAAATAATTAGAAAGGAGCGGTATAAATGTCAGTTTCCAAAATCAAAATTGATAAAGAATTGCTGAAAAAAGCCAGGGAGCATGCTGCAAAAGCCGGATATACATCCGTTGAAGAATTTGTAAGTCACATTATTGAGAAGGAAATATCGAAATCGGAAGAATCTGAATCAGAAGAGGAAGTCAAGAAAAGGCTCAAGGGACTTGGGTATATATCGTAGCGTAGCAAAAAAATATTTTGTGAACATAAGTAGTATTATAATTATTTATGAATTTTATTAATATAGTATTCAATTCACTCTTTGACATATTTTTCTACCCTTTCAGGTCAGTTGATTCAATTTATGGTCTGTGTGCTATCTCTCTCTTTACTGCAATCATTGCCCTGCCTATCTTCAAATATACATCCAATCAAGAGGAAATCAAGAGAGTCAAGGCAAGGATCATGGGCCACATTTTAGAGTTAAGACTTTTTAAAGACGATATAAGGATAATCCTCTCCGCACAGAAAAACATATTGAAGTTTAATATGTTTTATTTGCGATACACGTTGAAGCCATTAATGTTTATGATGATCCCAATGGTAGTCATATTCATTCATACTGCGGTTAGATATGAATATAGACCACTTCATCCGGGAGAATCGGCAATCGTAAAGGCAAAACTCCATAATCCAAACGAATTATCTATAAAGGATCGTGAATTAGTCTTAACTGCATCAGAAGGATTAAGTATTGAAACACCACCGCTTCGGATTGATGGAGGGAAAGAAACATATTGGAGAATAAGAGCAGAGAGAGAAGGGATATTTAAATTGGGGTTTCAAGCACGTGATATGGAAGTCGCGAAAAGGGTGCTTGTATCAGGAAAAGTTGCAAGGCTTTCTTCCGAAACACTAAAAAGCGGAATTGTAAGCTCATTTTTCTATCCGGGTGAACCTTCCTTACCTGAAGGTACAGCTTTAGAATCTGTTCTGGTCACATATCCACATGCAAAGATCAATTTTTTTGGATGGAACATCCATTGGCTCATACTTTTTTTTATACTTACCCTCGGGTTTGGTTTTATACTAATGAAGCCTTTCAATGTTAGACTTTAGAGATGTACTTTTTGTTTTTAACAATAATCACTTATCTTGCCATCATGAACCAGGAAAACTATTTTGTATGTTAGATAAATAAATAGTATCATTACGCAGGTTTTCTGGATGCTACTGTAGATAAAAATAAAGTAATACGAATGGATAATGTTATAACGATTGTTTCCGGTTTGCCCAGGTCTGGAACTTCTATGATGATGCAGATATTAGAATCTGGTGGTATGGAGGTAATTACTGATAACATACGGAAGGCTAACGAGGATAACCCGCTTGGCTACTATGAATACGAAAGGGTGAAGAAAATAAAGGACGATACTGGCTGGTTGAAGGAAACCAGAGGAAAAGCTTTCAAAATGATCTCTCAGTTGTTATATGATCTACCTTCTAATGAAAATTACAAAGTAATATTTATGAAGAGAAAAATGAGTGAAATACTGGCATCTCAAAGTAAGATGCTGGAAAGAATGGGGAGCAGCAAAGATGGTATTAGTGATGAAAAAATGGGTGAGTTCTTTGACAAGCATCTTTCCAAAATAATAGATTGGATAGAAGGTAGAAAATATATAGACGTGCTGTATATCGATTATAACGATTTTCTGATAAATCCAGACGAACATATAAAAACGTTAAATCGATTCCTAAATTACAAATTAAATGAGGAAAAAGCAGTTAATAATGTAATATTGATCCTGTTGCCTGCACACCAGAAGAATTGTTGAATTATTTTCATAAAATACTAGCGGGAATTGTGGTGAAGGATCTGTCCATTCCAGGCACTTCAATTTGTTCAAAAAAATATTAGAAGCTTGTCCGAACCAGTGGGAGTTATCTGGATCTTATCCAATAACAG
>CAJXKT010000111.1 GCA_913055705.1 uncultured bacterium | reverse complement strand
TTCCTGACCAGGACGGAGACAGCTTTTTACAGACAGCAAATCAATTAATAGAAGATATACGAAAACTTTAAAGAACAAACTAATCTTATCTTTTTCATAAAATTCTGATAATACCTCTATATTACTATGAGTGAAGAACACGATACAAACACTAATAATTTAAAAGCTGGAAGTAACCTGGAGAAACTGCTCAGGAAAGGCGAGTTTGTTGTTACGTCAGAACTGGGGCCACCCAGAGGCGCCAGCCGTGAAGCTGTTGAAAAGAAGGCAGAGCTTTTAAAAGGTTATGCTGACGCATTCAATTTAACCGACTGCCAAACAGCAATGGTACGCCTTTCCAGCATCGCAAGCGGAGCCATACTCCTTAACATGGGAATGGAACCTGTCATACAAATGACCTGTAGAGACAGGAATAGAATAGCAATGCAAAGTGATATACTTGGAGCCGCAGGCCTGGGAATGAAGAATCTTCTATGCCTGACAGGAGACCATCAATGCTTTGGTGACCATCCTGATGCGAAAGGTGTCTTTGATGTCGATTCAATTCAACTTCTGGATATTGTCAGGCAAATGAGAGATGAGAAGAAGTTTCAATCAGGCGAAGAGCTAAAGACTGAACCCAGGCTTTTCATAGGTGCTGCAGCTAATCCTTTTGCTGACCCTTTCAACTATCGAGCTATTCGTCTTGCAAAAAAAGTAAAAGCCGGAGCTGATTTCATACAAACACAGATTATCTATAACGTGGAGAAATTTGAGAAATGGATGAGCATGGTACGGGATATGGGATTGCACAAGAAAGTTTTCATCTTAGCCGGCGTTACTCCAATCAGGTCTCTGGGCATGGCTAAATACATGAAGAAGAATGTTCCCGGTATGGATGTTCCTGATGAGATAATAAAACGTCTGGAAGGTGCGGAAAAGAAGAAAGCTGAAGGCATAAACATCTGCCTTGAAGTAATTGAAAAAGTGAAGAAAATTGAAGGGGTTTCAGGAGTTCACATCATGGCTGTTGAGTGGGAAGAAATAGTTCCGGAGATCACAAAAAGAGCAGGGCTACTCCCAAGACCAATACCATAAACTACCCCTTTATTTGGTGATGTCATCTGATTTCAAGTTTAAATACAAATGGTGAATTGCGCATCCCTACAGTTATTTCATTAATGCTCTTCTTTAATATATATTGCTCTTTAGTTTTCTTACCATTAACAATCGTACCCAACCTGCTCCCTCTATCAACGACAACAACTTCCTCTCTTACCATATCTACAGAAAAGTGATTCCTGGACACATTAAGAGGCTGAGAATCTTTTAAATATAAATCATTATCAGAAAAACAATCCAATCCTCCTGAACTTTGTTCGCGTCCAACCTTGAAAGGAAATTTATTTATCTCCATTTCACCACCATTCAACACATCCTTACCAGCTTCACTAATCCCCGAAAGGACAACAACTCTTGCACCACCCAATCCCTCGTGTTCTTTTGTTTCCTTATCACCCAGAGTATCCTTACTGACAAGCATCTTGTTGGCGGTTCTCAATCTTTCAACGAGTGACTTTATGATAGGCAAAAGCACTTTAGGGTTATTCTCAAAGAGCTCATTAAAATTATCACGACTAATCACAGCTAATCGCACATCCTCGATGGCCGTAACCGTAGCAGATCTAGGCTTGTCATCAACCAATCCCATTTCACCAAATATTTGTTTTTCTCCCAAAATCGCCAGTATTGCCTTTTTATTATTGACTAAATCTGATACCTCAACTTTTCCTGACTCAATAATGTATGCACATGTTCCACTTGAGCCTTTATCAATTATATTATCACCTTTTCTGAATGTTTCAGTTTCCATTTTATCACTCCCAAAAATGAAATTAATATCTAAAATGCAGCATGTACAATTATACCTGATACCATAACAGTTGCCCCTAAAAATCTCTCTTTAATATTTGTTTCCTTAAAAAGCATAACACTATATATAACCCCAAAAAGAATGCTCAAACGTTTTACAGAGACCATATAAGATACTTCAATAAGGCTAATTGCCTTAAAATGTGTAATTACCATTATAGCTATCAACATTCCTATTAAAAGAAATGGTACCGGCCTGGAAATTGATTTCGACAAAAGGTGTTTACTCTTAAAGCTGATTATGATGAATAAAAACAGTGACAGCAAGAATATATAAATAACACTAAAAAATTCCGGGCTCGAATGTTGTATCGCTATCTTACCAAGACATGCTCCTATGCTGAAAATAAAAGCAACAATAATCATTAGGACAGATCCTTTTTCTTTGGATATTGCCTTTAATGGCGCAAGTAATCCCTGGTTGATAGTGTGAACGTTTAGCAAATAAGCACCTATTACGACCAGAATTATACCTATAAAACCAGATTTGTCAGGCCTTTCCCCAAGAATAATATATGATGTTCCAATCAGAAAGACAGGGGTTAAAGATAAAAATGGAAGTGTCAATGAAAGAGGTGATACTTTTATGGCCCTGATGTATAACAACACAGCTATTATATCAAGTGGGACAGCCAAAAAAGTAATCATAAAGAAGACGCGATCAAGTTCTGGGATGTCTATAAAGGGGATGATAACAGCAATAAAAGGAGCTGCATACCCTGTTCTTGCCCAGGCAACAATATATGGATCTGTATTGTCATCTAATGCTTTCTTACTGAGTGCATCCGCAGTTGCCAAACTTAATGCACAAACAAAAGCGTAAATAAACCAACTCATTTAAATTTGCCATAATCAATGTTTGTATTTGTATAAAACAATTTAGTATGCATGTTTATTTACAAGTCCCCTCCAAATAGTTAACCACATTATTACTAAATCTAACCTGAGGCTCCAATTCTCTATGTAATATAAATCGCACTCAATCCTCTTCTCAAGCGATGTGTTTCCTCTCCATCCGCTGATTTGTGCCCAGCCTGTAATACCAGCCTTCATCTTATGTCTCAACATATACTTTGGAATCTTGTTTCTAAACTGCTGTATAAAAAATTCCCTCTCAGGCCTTGGACCAACAATGCTCATATCCCCTTTAAGTACATTAAAGAATTGAGGAAGTTCGTCTATGCTTGTCTTTCTCAAAAAGGTACCAATTGGTGTTCTACGAGAATCATCCTTTGCTGCCCATACAGGGCCTGTTTCCTTTTCCGCCTCAATTGCCATCGTCCTGTATTTCAACATGTTGAAAATCTTTCCATCCAAACCCATACGTTCCTGACTGTAAAATACAGGGCCCCTAGATGTCGCCTTTATCAGCAATGAGACAACGAACATCAAAGGAGATGTAACTAATATAATGATTAAAGATAATACAACATCTGTTACTCTTTTAAACACTATGTTCCAACCGTATAGAGGCGTATCCCTTAAACTAATTATCGGCATTCCTTCAAACTCTCCAATACCTCCCCTTAATGTAGCATACTCAAACAAATCCGGGATTACCATGATTGAAACCATCTCATCACCTATATCGTCAAGAACTGATTTCAGCTTCTCTTGAGCACTCAAAGAAAGAGCAATAAAGACTATATCTATCTTATGATTCACAACAACATTTCGAATGTTCTCAAAAGTATCCAATACCTTAAAGCCTTCCAGTTCATTACCAATCTGATAATTATCTTCACTCAAGAAGCCTCTAATTTTGATTCCAAGTTCAGGGTGTTTATATAATTTATCCGTAACTTCTTGTCCTAAACTCCCTGTCCCTACGATTAAGGCATGCCTCAGGTTATAGCCTCGTTTCCTGATAAACCTCAAAAGCTCACGAAATAGTATCCTTTCAATACACAAGGCAATCACGCAAATCATCCCAAAATATACAAAAGTAAGTCTTGAAAACTCATATTGTCTAACAAAAAAAGTCAATGAAACTAAAATTACGATAGCAATTGCAGTAGCCTTTACAATATCCCATACCTCTGCAACCTTAGATGAAATCCTTCTTGGTCTGTATAAACCAAACGTCTTAAACACTATATACCAGAGCGGAAGCATAATCAGTAGAAGGGTAATGTACGTGTAGAATGAAGGTATACCTTTAGATACAGGAATGATTGGAATATAAAATCGCACATAATACGCCAACATCCATGAACAGGAAAGTGTTAACAAATCCATGAATAAAACCAGTGTTTCAAAAAACTTACTATGCTTTTTTAACATATCACTTAATTTCTAAATTCCAGCACTCATATCATAATTTTACTAATTTACCAGTGAAACTTCCTTCTTGAACTCACTATATTTTTGTTCTATATAATTCCTAATTTTATCCTTAAATTCTGCCCTGTCAAAAGATTCTGCATTTTTCCTGATTTCCTGTTTATTAAATGAATCTTTTATCTCTTCAAAATAGGATACAGCCTCTGCCAGGGCATCAGGGGTATGTTCATAAAAAAATACGCCCGTTGCATTTTGTGGTTGCTCACATTCTTTCCCGGTTCCCAACGGATGCCTATCCAAAGGAACTATAGTTTCCAAAGCACCTCCACCTCCGTAAGCTATTACTGGCTTCCCGGACGCCTGCGCTTCCAGTGGAACAATTCCAAAGTCATCTATTCCAGGGAAGATCAGAGCCTTACATGCTGCATAGTGATCTCTTACTGTCTCATCGGACTGCCATCCCATTAATTCAATATTTCTGTTTGCAATACCTCTCAGCCTGCTCTCCTCCTGTCCGGAGCCAATTACTTTCAGTGGTATGCCGAGTTTATTGAATGCATTAATCCCAATATCCACCCGTTTATTTGGTGCCAGTGGAGAAACCATCAGGTAAAAATCTTCACTAGATGATGACGGCTTGAAGTATGAACAGTCTACAGGTGGGAATATTATATCTGGCTCTCTGTTATAATGTTTCTTTATTCTCTCGGCTACATATTTGGAAATAGCAACAAATCTGTTTACACGCCGGCTGCTTTTTACATCCCATTTTCGTAGATAATTCCGCACAAAAGAAGCCGCCAATCTTGTCATTCCACCAGACCGTTCTCCGGTAAAATATTGATCGTACATGTCCCATATGTATCTCATTGGTGTGAAACAATAACACACGTGCAGTGTATCAGGTCCTGTCATTACGCCTTTCGCAACACAATGACTGCTGGACAAGACGACATCATATCCGCGGAGATCAAATCTTTCAATAGCAGTAGGAAATACAGGTAGGAAGTAACGATACTTTCTTTTAGCTAGTGGTAAATGCTGAATAAACGATGTGCGAATATCCATATTCTCAATAGTATCTGATACGCTTCCTTTGTTATGCAGCAATGTATACAGATGAGCATGAGGAAACAACTCACAAAATACCTCAAGCACTTTTTCCCCTCCTCGCATACCCGTAAGCCAATCGTGAACAAGTGCAACCTTAATCTTACTAAACCCCTTTAAGCCATTAAGCCATTTTGAGATTGATATCTTCTAAAATAATCATTTCAGGACATCATTTTCTGGTATATTTTATACGTCTCTTTTGCAACCTTCTCCTGAGTAAAATTATTTAACACCCTTTGCCTGCCTTTTCTTGCTAATTCTACCCTTACATCTTTATTATTAATTAATACCTCTAACTTTGAAGACAAATCACCAACATCACCTTCCTTAAATACTAACCCACTGTCTCCAATAACATTTGGTATTTCACCGGAATCTGATCCGATAACAGGAACTTCACACGCCATTGCCTCAATCAATACCCTTCCAAATTGTTCCTTCCATTTCCTGGTAGTACGGGAAGGAAGCACTAAGCAGTCCATACAGTTTAAATATTCTGGAACCTGAGAAGAAGGAATAGTATCTACAATTCTGATCTGTCCAGAGATTCCCAGGCGTCTTCCTTCAATCGTTATTTTATGTCTTAGCTCCCCATCCCCTACCAATAGAAAATTAACCTTGCGCTTCAGCTTTGACACCGCTCCCAACAAGTCCATAACTCCCTTTTCGTTTACAAGTCTGCCTATATATCCAATAGTGTAATTGTCCAGTCTTAACTTAGGCTTAAGCTCTGGCATTTCAATCCTACGGTATATCAAATGGTCTACACCATATGGAACTACCGAAAGTCGATCCTTACCAAAACCCTTTCTGGCAAGAATATCTCTTATTTCCTCACTGGCGGCTACCGCATAATCAGCATTTTCCAAATTATATCGTTCAATCCAGGAAAATGGAAACGGATATACCTTGTAAATGTTCTGTAATGAGACAAACATACATTTAGCATTATACCTCTTTGCCAGCCTAATTGCCTGATGAGTTACAAGACTATAATGCTCCTCTTCAATATGAATGATATCCGGGCGAATCTGCTTTACAACTTTTGCCAGTCCAGGGTACCAGTGAAAATGATTAAAGCCATTTAATATGACTTTCCTGGGAATTATCTTATATTCTTTACAATATCTCTTCTCTAACCTGGTGTTTTGCCATTCTGTAGGTACAATTAAGGCCAACTCTACATCTTTAAGCCTTGCCAATTCTTTGAATCGTTTATGATATACCTCAGATACTAAAGCCTTCCATATTACTAATACCTTCATTTCATATCTATCTACCCAATAATTTCAAGAAAAGTACCTTGTCATCTTTTGTTAAAAACCTAAACAACAGCAGGCATGAGAAGTATATTAATGCAACTAGAAATATAATAA
>CAJXKT010000110.1 GCA_913055705.1 uncultured bacterium | reverse complement strand
AAATTCTAGGGCACTATGGTGAGGAGTGCGAGGTGTTCCTGATTATTGGTGCCGATTCACTAAATGAACTGGAACTATGGAAAGATATCAAAAAGCTTTCTCAATTATGCCATTTTGTTATCGTAAACAGGCCCGGATTTTCAACTGACACATCGTCTAGATTGACCGAACTTATTGGTGACGACAATATATCAGACATAGAGAAATTGAGGATAGAGATCAAACCTGTTGGAATTTCATCTACAGATATAAGAAAAAAGTTAAAAGATGGAATTGAAATCAAGGGCCTTGTGCCTGAATGTGTCGAGGCATATATAAAGGAGAACGGCTTGTATTCTTCTCTAAAATCTATCTAAAAACTCTTTACCCTTCTTGATATTTTCAACGGGCTGCTGCATTGTTTTTGAATTGATAACGTAGAACCCGTGATATCCTGTTGATTCAAGTGTAGTAATGAACTCTTCAGCCGGTATTATGCCTTCTCCGATGGACACTTCGATGTTCCTTCCTTCTTCCGTTTGTCTGGTATCCCAGAGATTTGTATGGACTATATATTTGTGTAGTTCATGTATACCCTTGATCGGATCCAGGTTGTTTATCATTAGTGATGCCGGGTCATAGATTAATCTAATACCTTCAGTGTATAGTGATTTCAGAAAATCCTTCAGTGTTGAATAATTATCAAATGAAATTTTTGCGGCGAGTCTGCATCCGTAATTTTCAGCATGTCTGCCAATCTCACCAAGAGCAGTATTTACGGCATGCCAGTGTGTAGAATCAGTCTCCGTTGGTATACTGCCTATTTGTACGGTTATAATATTGGTTTGCAAATCGAGAGCAAGATTTATAATCGCTTTTATTCTATTGATGAGAAAATCAAATTCATTTTCATTGATAAATCCTATCCCTAATTCACCTCCGAGGGCACAGAGTTCTAATCTGTTTAAATCTATAATACGCCTTAATTCCCGCCTTCCTGTATGTGATAGATTTTCAGGGGTTATGTCTCTTTGTGTCGCATCGATCTGGATGCCTTTGAAACCAAGAGTGGAAGCAGTCTTGATACCATCCTTAATCCTTAATCGAAGTGATTCCAGCACAACACCGGTCTTTTGCTTTATCATAAAATATTCTTCACCGCAAAGTTCCCCGCCTGCCCGCCAGTTTGTTAGGCGGGGACAAAAGGCACCGAGGACAAGCGCAAGTGCGCAAAGAAATAATTTCTGTCTTTACGCCTTATGTGGTAAACTTCTAAATATGGATAGAGAAAAAGCGTTACAATTATTGTCAAGTCACTTAAAGAATGAGAACCTGTTAAAACACTGTCTTGCAAGCGAAGCCATAATGAGGAGCCTTGCAAAAGAGTTAAACGCTGATATTGAAAAATGGGGACTGGCCGGACTCCTTCATGATCTTGACTTTGAAAAAACAAAGGACGATCCTGCCAGTCACACACTGGTCTCGTCCAGGATACTGGAAGATCACGGCATAGATAATGAAACAATAAAAGCAATAAAAGGTCACAACGCAGAAGCTCTGGGTATAAACAGAGAAACCACACTGGACTTCGCACTGGCCGCTGCTGAGACGGTTACTGGCCTTATTATTGCAACGGCACTTATCTATCCTGATAAAAAACTGAAAAGTGTAAAGATCAAGTCCATTCTAAAAAGGATGAAAGAAAAGGCATTTGCCAAGAGCGTAAATAGGGAAATAATTAAAGAGTGTGAACACCTTGGTATTTCATTAGAAAGGTTTATTGAAATTTCTCTAAAGGCCATGCAGGAAATAAGCCATGATTTAGGTTTATAGTAATAATTGCTGTCTTGTTTTTAAGTCTCATTCTTCTATTTTCTCAAATGAATCTTTGCCGGCACCGCATGCCGGGCAAACCCAATCATCCGGTAACGTTTCAAAAGAAGTATCAGACGGAATACCATTAATACTATCTCCTTTTTCCGGATCATATATATAACTGCAAACAGAACACTCCCATTTTGCCATCTTAATAATCTCCTGAATGTTAGTTGAATTTCTAATTCTCTCTTACATGCTACTATGTGAGGCTGCTGCCTGAAGAGACACAGGCTGAGGCTTCCTCTAATAATTCACTTGCTGCAGATATGACGTCTCCAATAACTGTATCTATTGGTTCTTCCAGTGATGCTCCGGCGGCACGCACGTGGCCACCCCCTCCAAAATCGGATGCTAATTTACTTACATCTATCGTGTGTTTTGAACGAAAACTCACCTTTGTTTTTCTCTCTCCCAGTTCCCTGAATATAACTACAACTTCCACCTCATTTACTGCACGGATAAGATCAATCATTACATCTGTGTCCACGAACTCTACACCGGATGATTTAATCATCTTCTTCGTCATCTTTGTCCATACCAGCTGCCCGTCACATTCTGAACTTAAGGCACCAAGCATAAGGTTTAGTAGCTTCAAATAGCTTGCGTGTTTATTATGATACAGTTTTTCGTATATTATCTGGGATTTAACCCCGGCCTCTATTAAAGCAGAACAAGCCTTAAAAGCCTTTGCACTTGTATTACTGAATTTAAACCACCCTGTATCGGTTGCAATTGAGAGGTATAAAGGGGTCGCTAACTCCAGTGTAAGCTCCCCATTCATATGTATGATCAGGTCATATATCAGCTCTCCGGCAGAAGATGCGTCTTTGTCTATTACATTTATATCAGCATAACCGGGATTCGTTGGATGATGGTCTATACATATCCTAGTGATCTGGCTGGCCTTAATCATGTCTGCAAAATCACCCAACTGACCCCAGTCAGCCACATCAACCATAAATATAGCATCAAAATCATCAAGGTTAATATTAACATCTTTACTTCTCAGAAACTTAACGTCCTTATCAGGATCAAAACAACTGTAAACAGGAGGCAGTTTTTCGTTGTTTACTATTACGGCCTCTTTATTTAAATCACACAAAAAACGCTTAAGTGCAAGTTCTGAACCGATCGCATCTCCTTCTGAAAATAGATGGGTCGTTATGATAAACTTTTTGCCACCATTAATAACATCTACAATTCTTTCCCACATGGTTATTAATATATCCCCTTTCAGTTGTCAAATTTATGCATAGGAATTTCAATGTTGATAACACTTCGACTCCGCTCAGTGTGACGCCATCCTGAGCGGAGTCGAAGGATAGTCTTTTGTCGCAACAGCGACCTAACTTGAGATAAAATATCCCTGTCCACATCCTTAAACGGTGCAGATGTGGACAGGGATAATTTATAATGACTTACACCTCCAGCATCCATGGAATTTCTTCCTCTGCACACCAGAGTGACGGTTCCGTTATTATGCGAAATTCATCCTTGAATTGTGTAACATGAGCGCTCTCCATTTTTATAAGTGTCTCAAACAGTTTTTTCGCACCTTCATCTTTTGTTTTCTTTGCAGCGTTTTCATAGAATTTACAGGCATTTTCTTCAGCACTTATTATTATTTTGATTACATCATCATAATTTGCCTTCTTTTCAGGTTTCTTCACTTTGACGGCTTTTGATGTTTTTATCTTTATATCTTTCGGACTTTTTCCGAAAGTATCCTCGTACCATTTTCTTAATCGTTCATAATGTCTCTGTTCTGCATCTGCCATTACGTCAAACTTAAGCTTTGCTGCCTTGTCCTCAAGCTGTGCTGATATTTTCTTGTACAATGCACTTGCTTTAAGTTCTTCTGCCATTGCAGTCTCAACTATGTCTAAAGTGAGATCCTTGCCTTCTGAATCAATTTGCTTTTTCTGCAAGATTTAGACTCCTGATAATTTGTGAGAATATTTGAAGGTATATAATATAAAGAAGGGTGTACATTATCAAAAGAAAAACTTTGGTTGATGGTCTGTTTGTTTCGGGCGTGTTGTCTGCACGTCATGCATGCGAAGACATTGATGATTCTATAATCAGGAAATTAAATAGCCGATGCACACTTTCTGCCAAATTCTTCACATTCATTCAGCGCTTCCTCAGAAGGTATCATCCTTAACTTACAACCTTCAGCAACTATCTTGAAACGTAAACTTTTTAATATGTCTTCAATTATCTGTACGGCTTCACCGCTCCAGCCGTAACACCCAAAAACAGCCGCCGCCTTGCCCCTGATATTCAGTGTTACAAGGCTCGAAATAATATCGAATATGGGCTTTGGCGCCTTCGCATTCAGTGTGGGAGTGCCCAGGAGAATCTCATCAGAGGCCTCGATCTCATCAAGCAAAATCTCCAAATCAGTATCTGCTGCATTGAAAAGGGAAACATCTGTATCAGGAAGGCATGCTCCTCTATAAACAGACTCTGCCATTCTTTTTGTGCTGCCGTATGATGAAACATATATAATTGTAATCTTTTTTTTGTCAGGATATCTTTTTGTCCTTCCTGACCATTCTCTATAAGCATCAATATATTTCTCTATATTTTCTCTCAGTATCGGACCATGGGACGGTGCAATCATTTCTATATCAATATCCTTTATATTATCCAGGGCAGACATAACATGCTTTTTGAAAGGTCTTAATATGGTATCGTAGTAAAATTCATACGCACTAAATGCATCTTCCTTGGAATCCAGTTCATCGTTAAACCTTTTATCACTGCAGTAATGTGCGCCAAATGCATCACACGGGAATAGTATCTTATCGGTTTCAAGATACGTAAACATGGTATCTGGCCAATGGAGAAATGGTGCAGATATGAACTTCAGTACCTTGCCTCCTAGATCAATACTGTCACCATCTTTCACCTCTTTGTAATCAAACTCTTTATGTAGAATATTCTTCACAAAAGTTCTGGCGCCTCTGGAAAATACAGGAATTGCCTTGGGCGCTAATTCCATCAACCTGATCAAACCGCCCGAATGATCCGGCTCTGTATGATTGATAATTATATAATCGATATCCTCCGGCCGGACTAACGATCTGATTTTCGAAATAAAGTCATCTACACAATAGGCCTTTACAGTATCTATAACAGCTATCTTCTCACCACGAACCAGATAGGAATTATAAGTAGTACCGTGCTTTGTAGGTATAACGATATCAAATATAACGAGACCTGGATCCAGTGAACCAATCCAGTAAACGTCTTCCTTAATCTTAATTGGTTGATCCATCTATTCCTTCTCCATTTGAAGATGTTTGATTTCTAATTTACGTGGAGAACTGCCGGTGCTTACCGACCATTTCTTTGGTGGCCTGATATCATCCATGTAATGCATTTTCTGCTGTTTATCAAGTTGGACATATATTTGATTCCATACACAGGGTACATCTTCCGACACCTCACATTTGCCATCCATCGAGCCTCCACATGGACCGTTGAGCAAACTTTTTGAACACCTGCTTATGGGACAGAATCCACCAGTTTCATCCAGCACACAATCTCCACAACCGGCACATCTTTCTAAAAATAATCCCGGTTCTACGGGCGCTCCCATGAAGGTGGTATTAAGTCCGGGAACTACTCTGACCGGCGTATATTTCTCTGCTAATGTCTGCACTCCCACACCACAGGCAATAGAAACTACTGCATCATAATCATTAACATAATTACCTACTGGTTCTACATATTCCTGTTCACACTGCCTCAACACAGTCTCTTCCCTTACTTCAAGCTCTCGGCCATCTCTTTTTGCTGCAATGCGTAATTTTAATGCAAGCTCTTCTACCTGTTTCTGGCCGCCTGTATGACATACGGTCACACAATCTCCACAGCCAATTACACAAATTTTACTGAAGTCTTTAACCAGGTCATATATTTCTTTAAATGGTTTTGACTCAGCTACTATCATAGTTTATCTCCCTGAGAATATTTGAATTTATGTAAAATCTATATGGGTAATAATAACACAAAAACAATGGAAATGAAGTAAAAACCCCGTAGATTATTATAGCCGCACCCGTAAAATATTTCTGACTAGGACCATAAGTTTGTTTCAGGTTTTGTTTTTTATGCTAGAATGCGGCATGAATGATGTAGTTTATTTAGTATTTCCCTGGTGCTTCTTTGGATTTGTACATAGCATTATGATCTCACATTTCTTTAAAGAGATATTAATTAAGTTCACCGGGAAGACATTCGAAACGTATTTCTATAGAATTATTTACAATCTGATCTCGCTTGTTATTTATTTAAATATTGTCTATTTTGTTAAAAACCGCACAGAAATATTTTTACTGCCACACCCTTTAATGTATTTATTTACCATTATAGGCCTTGCAGGGTTTCTGATTGCGGTTATTGCCTTCTTTTGCATGCAGAATTAATACATATCACCCTGCCACTCAACTTCATTAAAACCTTGATAAAGTACAATATACTTTATTTTCTGCCATTTTATTTTTAACAACTAAATCAGGAGTTCTTTAGATAGAGTAATTTGGCATAAGTAATTTTGTGTTAAGTAATTATGACTGTGTTTATAGCCTTATCTTTATCCTGCCTCATTAAATAATGAAAGAAAACAAAAGTATCCATAATTACCCACAAGTATTGTCAAATATTTCATAAATATTTGACATCAATAAACATACAACCTTCATTGCGGTAAGCAATAAACCTGTAGCTGCCTTTCTGCCGAAAATGTATTAAATATTTCTTATAAACTCAAGAGGAACAGTCTGGTGCTAATATAGATTTACTGCCTGAGTATCATTGATACCTAGGGTTTAGGATTGTTTTGGTTATAAAAGC
>CAJXKT010000109.1 GCA_913055705.1 uncultured bacterium | reverse complement strand
GCAGAAGGTACCGGTGATAATATTTTTATAGTGAAGGATAACGGAATCATTACACCACCCACTACTGCAGGAATCTTAATAGGAATAACGAGAAACGTAGTCATTGAACTTGCTAACGAGGCAGGCATGACGGTGAAAGAAGAACAACTGACGCGGGATGATTTATATAATGCTGATGAATGCTTTTTGACCGGAACTGCGGCAGAAATCATTCCTGTAGTCAATCTAGACGGAAGAAAAATCGCATCAGGAAAACCCGGCAAAGTTACTCTCAGCCTGTTAAAGAAATACCAGGAACTTACAACACAGTCTTCTGCGTGAACATACTTCCCCGCTTTTTTGTAAACAGCGTTTCATAAAAGATCAAGCCAACTCCTACACATATTAAAGAATCTGCAATATTAAAGGTTGGCCAGTGGTACCCCATGCCTAAATGAACATCTATAAAATCTCTAACATGATGATGGAAGATCCTGTCCCATAAGTTCCCTATAGCGCCTGAAAGTATCATACCAAAAGCAATGCTGGGAAGTAATCCGGACTTGTCGAAATTTTTGTAAAACCACAGAATAACACCTATAGCTGCTAGGCAAAAAAAAATGAGGATATTGTTTCTGCCTTGAGCAAAGCCAAAAACAACACCCTCATTTTCACTGCAAACAATTCCCAGAAAACCTTTTATAATTACATGTCTTCCAGTATCATTAAAGTTTGCGAATACTATCCACTTTGTTAGAAGGTCAAGAAGAATACCACAAAAAGCAACAGCTAGAAACAAAATGGTATTTTTCGAGGCCTTAAGTCTTATCAGCTTCTTCTTCCTCCTGCCTTTGACATTCAATACAATTCTTTACATAAGGCAACGCCGCAAGACGTACTTTGGAAACCTTTTTTCCACACTCCTCGCACGAACCAAACGTTTTATTACCTATCCTTTCCAAAGCTCCATCTATCGCCCTTAACTCTTCCTCACCATTTTGAATAAGCCCGATGGTTAAATCGCGATCATAATTGTCAGTGCCAACATCAGCCATGTGGATAGGCACGTTTGATAGATCTCCTGAAGCATCCTGTCCGGATTTCCCTAATGCTTCGTCTTCCATAAAGTTTACGTTTCCTACCATCTTTTGACGAAGCTCCAGAAGTATTTTCTTATATTGTGCTAATTCTGCTGCCTTCAATTTAACTCCCTCCCTACAGATTTAGTAATCTTTAGAACTTGGGTATTGTACCATATTTCTTCTTCATTAAAAAGGGTATTTTTTCAAATCGAGGAATGAATATAACTAAAAATAAATTAAAGTCAAGGGTTTTCTGATGCCTGAAAACTACCCCAATTTTAAGCTTGTACAGGCCATCAAAAAAACTAACTTGATTATTTCTACGATATATAGTATTACGTGTAAAAACCTTTTTAAACGCAAAATCAGACTCGTATTTGTCTATTTTTTCAACAATCGCAAGATATCTTTTATGTTATTCTGTCGCACTGATTTAGATAAATATTTTATTAATTTTCGAAGAATATGCAGAAAATAACACATGAAATCATACTTGTCGTAGACTTTGGTTCTCAGTACTCTCATCTGATTGCAAGGAGAATCAGGGAACAGAATATCTATAGTAAAATTGTATCATACAAAATAACACCTGAAGAAATCAAACAACTGAACCCAAAGGGTATAATTTTGAGTGGTGGGCCTTCCAGTGTATACGCTTCCGATGCACCACGATGTGATGAAAAAATTCTTTTTATGGATATTCCCATTTTAGGGATATGTTATGGATTTCAATTGGGCAGCCAAATATTAGGTGCCGAAATAAAATCATCAGCAAACAGAGAATTCGGAAATACCAAATGTACCATCAAAGACCATACATCTCTTTTTGATGATACACTGGGTGATTCTATAGATGTTTGGATGAGCCATGGTGATCAGGCAATGGAGCTTCCGGATGATTTCCAGTCACTTGCATATACGGAAAATTGTCCTTACGCAGCAGCAAGACATAAAGAAAAGAATTTCTACGGCGTCCAATTCCACCCGGAAGTTACGCATACTCCAGACGGCAAAAAAATTTTGAGAAATTTCCTTTTCAAAATCTGCGAATGTTCCGGTGACTGGGAGATGAGTTCATATATAAAGAGTGCCATAAAAGATATACAAAAACAGGTGGGAAATGAAAGAGTTATTTGTGGCCTGTCAGGTGGTGTAGATTCTGCTGTTGCCGCTGCTCTTATTTATAATGCAATAGGCAGTAAGCTTTCATGCATTTTCGTAGACAACGGATTGCTGAGAATGAACGAATTTGAGAGTGTAATAGAAGCCTTCAATAATAATTTCAAAGTAGATTTACATCCTGTTAATGCAAGGGATAGATTCCTGGAAAAATTATCAGGTGTAACCGATCCGGAGCAGAAACGAAAAATTATTGGTCATGAGTTTATTGATGTGTTTAAAGATGAAGCAAATAAGTTAACTGATATCAAATACCTGGCACAGGGCACACTCTACCCGGATATTATAGAAAGTGTTTCCGCACATGGCGGCCCTACTGCCACTATAAAAAGCCATCACAATGTGGGAGCATTACCTGCAGAATTGGGTTTTGAACTTGTCGAGCCCCTGAAAGAGCTTTTTAAAGATGAAGTAAGAAAAATGGGTTCGGAACTTGGCCTGCCGGATGAAATTATATGGAGACACCCCTTTCCCGGCCCTGGCCTTGCCATAAGGATAATAGGAGAAATTACAGAAGACAGATTGGAAACCCTCAGATATGCAGATGAAATAATGATCCAGGAGATACAATCAGCAGGTTTTTATGGAAAAATTGCTCAAGCATTTGCCGTCTTCTTACCGGTAAGTACCGTTGGCGTTATGGGAGATGAGAGAAGCTATGAAAACGTTATTGCTTTAAGGGCTGTCGAAACAACCGACTTTATGACGGCAGATTGGGTAAAATTACCATACGAAGTACTGGCCAGTATTTCAAGCCGCATAATTAATGAGGTCAGAGGAGTTAACCGCGTTGTTTATGATATCAGTTCAAAACCACCAAGCACTATTGAGTGGGAGTGATTTAAAACCTGCCAACAATCAATTTCGACATCAAAAAAGGTAAATATATTTCTTAACTTACTGCAACACCTTTTTCTGACGGTACGGTAACGGCACTGCTCTTGTACCAATCCTTGTAATAATCACCTGAATCGTATAGTAAGCGAAGATTTTCCAGTACCTGTTCAAATACCTGTATCCAGTCAGAGCCAACCCTGAAGCCAAACATGGCGTTACGTTTGCCGTGAGTCGTACTTCCGATAGTTTGAAGTGATTTTCTAAATCTCATTCTCAGATTGTCACCGGCATATAGATGGTCATACATATACTGCATGCCGTCAATAAAATTCTCCAAGGTCATATCAACCAGTCTGTGAACTACATGAGCCGTATCATAATATTTCCAGTCTTCAGGATAGTTCTTACGGAAAATTCTCTTTTCAGAATCTAGTCTGTGGTAAAGGGCGGTCTTAGGAAACGGACAATTGATGCCAAAGGTAAGAACGTCAATATTGTTTTCCAGTACAAACTCTGTCATTCTTTTGAATGAATCTTTGTCATCACCATCTGCTCCAAGGACTATTGAGCCCCAGACAACAAGGCCATGATCGTGGATTTTTTGAACGCAGTCATAATAGTTATCCGCCCCAAGCCTTAAATTTGTCGTTTTATTCATCTTCTCCAGAACAGCCTCATTTGTCGATTCTATTCCGCAAAGAAATCCAAAATTTCCGCTCTTTGCCATGAGATCAAGAGCCTCTGCATCCTTTGATATATTGAGCGCAGTAAATCCAAGCCAGTCCTTTTTAATGCCCCTTTCTATCATCCCACGCCAGAGTGCCTTTGCCCTGTTGGCAGAGTTCTTACTATGGCCATAAAAATTATCTTCTGCAAACATGAGCCCCTTGTAGTCTGTTGATTCCATCTCATCCAGAACATCTTCATAAGGCCTTTCTCTGTATTTTTTCCCCTGAAAGGTTGGCACGCTGCAGAAATCGCAGTAATTTGGACAACCCTTTGTCGTAACAATAGAGGAAAACTTGTAATCATATTTCTTCTTCAAGAGTACCCTGTCCGGAAATACATGCTTCATCTCTGACAGACCCGGCAGGCCACCATTGTACTGCTTCTTAAGTCCGCCGTTTTCAAAATCTTTAATGACTTGTGGCCATAGTGTTTCTGCCTCTCCGATAAAAATTGCATCCACGTATTTTGAGGCTTCTTCAGGTACTACTGAAGCGTGTATGCCTCCCAGGACTACGGTCATGCCTTTTTTCCTGCAAGCTTCAGCTATCTTGTAAGCTCTTGATACTTGATATGTAACAGAAGTAATACAAACCATATCCACGGGTTCAAATGTAATTTCACCATTATCATCAAGGGCCAGTTCCAGATTTTCATCGATTATGTCAAACTCCCAGTCACCCGGTGTAAGGGCTGCGATGTATGCCAGGTTTAAAGGCATTTGAACTATGACAGTTATACTCTCCTCACCATGTCTCCCTGGGGGATGTGGATTGATAAGCATCATTTTTCTCATTTTTGTTATCCTCCTAATTGTCTAAAATCATATTGGACACCCTCCAGCCAGAAGACACAACCGCACATATCCCAGGTCCCGGATTTGTCCAGTGCCCTGCCAGAAAAAGGTTTTTGAAGGGTGTTGTATGCTGAAGTCTTTTTGACCATGTTTGGTCTACTGTTACAGCCCAACCATAGGCTGCTCCTTTTGAATTATTTGTATAGCGATGCAAAGTCTTTGGCGTAGCAGCGTCAATCACTTCAATATGGTCCTGAATGTTGGGTACAAAATTCTCAAGATAACTTATTGTATTTTTTTTCATCTTATCCTTAAAGGTATCCCAATCTTTTATGTCGTCGTAATTGTCTCTTAATGAGGCAACAACAGAAATTATTTGTTTATTATCAGGCGCTAAGCTTGAATCCACATCTGTTGGAACAGATATATAAAACCAATCATTATCGGAAAAACTTGTACTATTTGACGTATGGTAAAAACCTCTTTTCAGGCTTTCTAAGTCAATTCGATTATCAAGCCCAAGGTATAAAAGAAAGAATGAAACACTTTCCTTCATAGTCTCGATCTTGCGAAGGTATGCATCATCAACGGCATTTCCTTCCATTAAACAGAAAAAGGTTTGTCTGGGATCAATGTTTGACACAAAAATATCTGCAGCAATCTTATCCCCTTTTTCTGTTGTAACTCCTTTGGTAATATTATTCTCTGTAAGCAACTTCTCGACCCTGGAGGATAGCATAATGTGGCCGCCATAGTCAATAAATTTTTGAGTAATTGCATCAGCGAAATTCTGGGTACCACCAACAGGAAAATAAGCCCCATCCTTCAGATAATTTACCAGCATCTGACACATACCAATAGCCGAAACCTCATGAGGGGCAGAACCTATATATCCCCACTGTGCTGACAAGACCATCTTTAGCTGTTCATCAGTAAAAAAACTATCCAGCATTTCCTTATAAGTAAGATCCTGGTATTTGATAAGCATCTTATGTCTTTCTGTGCTGAACGTAGCCCTGTACAACCTGATGAATTCTTTAAAGAACAAAGACAGATTTTCACTTTCAGATGGAAAACGTTTTTTCAGCAAATCCACATAATCGTCAATTTCGGCAGGTATATCTACGGAAAATGAAGGGAAATTAATGCTGTCCATAGGATCAAGCTGCAGGAATTTAATGTTTATATCAAGCTCCTTAAGGCACCTGCCAACTACACTCCATTTCCCACACCCGCCAATATGATGAACCGCCGCATCAAAAATAAAACCTTTTCTCTTAAAAGAAGTACAATAACCCCCGGGAATACTATGTTGCTCAATAATCAGTACTTTCTTTCCACTTTTTGCCAGGAAAGTTCCGCAGATAAGACCGGCAACACCGGCTCCCAACACAATTACGTCATACTCAGGTTTTATTTCAGTTTTATCAAGGGAAAAGTTACGCATGGAAGCAAACACTATGAAGTTATGAATATTTTGAGATGATTATGGATGAAATGTTGCCTTTATCAGAAAATGAGTTTACAAGTACGTTTTTTATTTCTGATTCCCTGCTATCATTAGGCACACAATCCAGATTGCATTCTGCATCTTCTTCCTGGTAGTTTATTGTTGGAGGGATAATACCATTATTAATTGCCAGTACACCGACAACACACTGTACAGCTCCTGATGCATCAAGGCATTCTCCTGTCATTGACTTTATGGCGCTCACAGGAACCTTCTTAGCACAATCGCCGAAACAATCATTAATAATCTTGGCCTCCATTTTATCACCGGTCACACTGGAATTCGCACATGCAGATATATAAGAAACCTCGTCAATATTAATCCCGGCATCTTCCATTGCTATAGAGATGCATCTTACGCCTTGTGTGGTGTCAAAGTCGCCACGAGAAACCTTGTCCGGATTAAACGTACATCCGTAGCCTTTTATCTCAGCATAGATTTCCGCGTTTCTTTCCAACGCATCTTCGAGTCTTTCTATCACCAGTAACGCAGATGCTTCACCAATTATGAAGCCATTACGTCTTTTATCAAATGGGGCAGAAATCTCAATACCATCATCCCTGCTCCCGGATAATATTCCCGATCCGTAAGCACCCCAGAATATGTCAGCAGTCAATCCATGAACTCCACCAGCCAATACTGCCTTTTCTCTGCCTAGCCTCAGGAAATCGGAAGCGTAAATGATAGCATCCAATCCACTGGCAGTCCCTGTAGATATTGTAGAATTC
>CAJXKT010000108.1 GCA_913055705.1 uncultured bacterium | reverse complement strand
GCTATCAAGAATATAAATTCAATTTAACAAAAAGTGGAGGTAATAGTAATGATGAAAAACCTATTGCGTAAGTCTGTTTTCTTCGGAAGTGCCTTAGTTGCATTGTTTTTTTTGTGTAGCGGTATTACGTATTCACAAGGATTAGAAGAAGAAGTATCAATGGAAGAAAATATACCTACTAAAGAAGGGTTAACCGTTAAGTACATAGCAGCAGATTTAAGTGGTGCTGATCTGGCCTTGGGACAGGCAGATCCGTATAAATTGGAATTGCAGATACAGGACAAGGCATTTCCTAACGGAGGTGGTTCAATAAAGGAGGTAGCGGTCAGGAGCTTCCATAATGGCGAAACAATTTTCTTTGGTATTAAGTGGGAAGATGACAGCAAGAATGAGAGGGCAATAGCACATGCACAGTTCAGAGATGCTGTTGGACTAATGTTTCCATTAGAGGAGGTTAAGGTAATATCGCCGGAAAAACCATTTAGTCCAAGGATGGGTGACAGAGGGAAGCCTGTAAATATATGGCATTGGAAAGCTGATTGGGAAAAGGAATTAAGTGTCGCTGGCGGAAAAGAACATATGGAAGATGAGTATCCAAACATGTTTACAGATTTTGATTTTAATCCTCATCCTATTGATTTTCATGCTGAGTCATACGAGAGCGCTTCTCTTATGGCAGGTGGAGTCTCTGCGGGGTCCTTACTTTCGCTTCCCAGGGGCCGGTCTGTGGAAGACCTGAATGCTGTAGGATTTGGGACTTTGACAACACAGGAGCATCAGGATGTAAATGGTAAAGGTTCATGGAACAATGGTAAATGGGATGTTGTAATCTACAGACCTCTGGCAACACCAGATGAAAATGATGTCCAGTTCGCACCGGGCAAGTCTACGTTCTTTAACATGGCGGTATGGAATGGAATGGAGGGCGATAGAAACGGGCAAAAAAATATAAGTATAAGATGGCGTCCTTTGACGTTAGAGGCCGTAAAATAGATAGAATAAACACTGGATAAAAAATTCAGAGAAATTCCGGATAACTAGAAATTAAGGAGGGTAATTATGACGCTTGTTCACAATTGGCATCTTGGAAGAACGATGGAATATCCATACTTCGAATCAAGGCCAGAACATCAGTTTGCAGCGGTCTTTAATACAAACAGGTGTATTGCCTGTCAGACCTGTACTATGGCACACAAAAGTACATGGACATATAGTAAAGGCCAGGAATATATGTGGTGGAACAATGTTGAGACCAAGCCTTATGGCGGTTACCCTCAACATTGGGATCATAAAATATTACAGTTGTTGTGGGATAACGGCAACAATCCGATGGAGTGGTATACGTCTGCCGAAGATAAAGATGAAACCAAAGCCCCTTACGGTCTTTACAATGGCGACACTATCTTTGAATTGGCCCGGACAAAAGAACTTAATCAAGTTGCTGTGGGTTACATTCCTGATGATAAGGAGTGGAGATTCCCTAATATTTATGAAGACACTGCTGCGAGCGAGAAAACAAACTATGAGACAGGGCCAGCGGCTGAATCTTCTGAACTTCCTGAGCACAAGAGATGGTTTTTCTACTTACAGAGATTATGTAACCATTGTACTTACCCTGCTTGTCTGGCAGCATGCCCGAGGAAGGCTATATATAAACGCAAAGAAGACGGAATAGTCCTGATAGACCAGAAACGCTGCAGGGGATACAGAAAATGCGTAGAACAGTGTCCATATAAAAAGCCGATGTACAGAGGTGAAACAAGGATGTCTGAAAAATGTATTGGCTGTTACCCGAGGGTTGAAGGGAAAGATCCTATTACAAAAGGCAGAAGAATGGAAGCCAGATGTATGGCTGCATGTGTTGGCAAGATAAGATTAAATGGACTGTTGTCAGGAGATTATAAGAAACCTGATCCAAAGAATCCTATGGATTGGCTGATACACATCCACAAGGTTGCACTACCTCTTTACCCTCAGTTTGGCACAGAACCTAATATTTATTATATACCACCTAGATGGGCTCCCAGAAGTTATTTAAGGCAGATGTTCGGGCCTGGTGTGGATGAAGCGCTTGACAAGTATGCATCGCCCTCAAGAACCCTGATGGCGGTACTACAGCTCTTCAGGACTACACAAACCATGCTCTCAAGGTTTGAAATTGAGGATGGGGAGAAGATTTATGAGTCTGAGATAATGGGAAAGAAGGTTGAAGTGTATAATGATACCGTGATTGGCTTTGCTTCAGATGGTACTGAAATGGTCAGGGTTAAGGTTGAGGAGCCAACATGGGAGAGTGATGAAAAGAGAATGATCACATATTAAAATACATGCTATTAAGAAAAACATTAATATTAAAGGGAGGTAATTGAAGATATGAGATACCCGAGATTGCTTTGTGTATTTAGTATGTTCTTCTTTGTGGGTATAAGTGTTACAGCGCTTAACTCCACAAATGTTAAGGCAGGGGATGAATGGACTGCCAGTTTTGAGGCATTTAAACCGACAGATGATCCAAAATATCATCAAAGGAACACTGGTGGTATACAGTGGGGCCTATTTCAGGAACAGCCAAATGCAGATACCAAATCCGGCAAACCGAATCATACGGATATTTACTGGATACAGGGAGAAAAAGGCTGGGTTAATAGAATAAAGCAGGCGGAAGGGCAATCCAGGCTGAAATATCAAAAACCTGCCAATGTAAGTGAGCAAAAATATCAGAGCTCTTGTTCTTTGTGTGAGCAGCCTACATATTTCTGGCTGGATGACAGCTACATAGATGACGATACTGCCGGACGTATAAAGGCTGACTACTCAAGTTGGAGTAAAGGTGATGGTGTTTGCCGCAGATGTTTTGAATCATACGCTATCAGATCTGGTAAATGGTATGATGGTAATCTGGCATCTAGCACAGACGAATACGTAATCGGTTATAACAAATCAGATGGAGTGCAGGATTATCTTACTAATGTGAAATGACAGGTGCATGTAGTAACCGCACCTTTTTGGCTGTACAGTTAATAGAGGTATTATTATGGAAAACAAAATCAGTGAAAATGTAGAGGATCTGCTCGCAGCGAGTCAGATATATCAGTTTCTTTCAACGTGTCTTCTTGAGCCGAACAAAGAGGCTGTGGATTTATTTAATAATAAGGAATACATGGATGAAGTGAAAAGCTGTCTGGGTCAGCACGGAAACGGTGAATTATCTGAAACCTTTAGTAAGTTGCAGGAAGGGCTGAAGAATGCTGACATTGAAACATTGACACAAGGCTATCGTGATACTTTCGGTGGTGCGACTGTTGCGATGGATTGTCCTCCATATGAAATGTATTACAGCGGTTCGCAAATATGGCAGCAAACCCAGGATCTTGCCGATATATCCGGAACTTATAAGGCATATGGGATTGAAATCGAAAAGAACGCTACCACAAGCAGGTGGGACCATGTAGCAGTCGAGTTGGAGTTTCTGCATTTTCTGACTTATAAACTGGCATATGCAATAGAGAACGGCAGCAATGAGGAACAGGAATCCTGTCTTTCTGCCAAGAAAAAGTTTCTACATGCCCACATTGGCAGGTGGATTAAGGCATTCTCAGTGTCTGTTATTAAGAAAACTCCTGAGGACTTCTATCGTCAGGCAGCAACACTGGCAACTACTTTTATTCATATAGAGATGGTTAAATTGGCAGTTGATGCAGAAGAGATAGACGAATATATGGGCAACGAGCCTGATTACCTGCAGCGACTTGAAGGTAAGAGTGCTTCGGCATGTGATTCATGTATGGATGAGGAGAAATATGACTGAACTAGTGGAAGAAGAAACTAAAACTCTTGAGATAGTCTACGATCAGCAATTGGTTGATGATATAGTCTATAAGGGACTGGCCAAACAGGAGGCATCTGGAGATCTTGCATTATATAAAGAGTATCATGAGAAAAGAGATGCGATTTATGAGATGGAGGAGGAAAGCAGGCCAAGGAAGTTCAGGGAATTGGACAGTGATTTTTTTAATCGGTTAGGGTGCGATGTTTACATAAAAGAGATATTTGACGAATACCCTGATATCAAAGAAAAGATTGAATCGGTGCACGTCAGGAGAGCGACGACAAGGCAGAACGAAGGCTCCAATGTTGTGGATGAGGGCAGGAAGGTCATCATCAGGTTATACCCTGAAATCTTTATTGAGGGAATTAATGAGATACGCAGGGTTATCAGACATGAGCTTATGCATGTATCCGACATGATGAATAAAGAATTTAACTATAATGTGAATGAAGAATTCAGCCCGTCTCCTATGGAAGAGCGTATAATGAGGGACAGATACAGGCTTTTCTGGGATATTTCTGTTGATGGCCGTTTGGTCAACAAAGGTTTGGAAACTACAGCGACCAGGGAAGAAAGGAAGAGAGAGTTTGACTCTTTCTTCAGTAAAATTCCCGAGGGTTCAAGAGATCTGGTATTTACTAAAATGTGGGAAGCTGAAGAACCTATGGCTCACGACAGGATGGTTGAACTATCGAAGGATACTAACAAAGTCCTGGCGTTAGCGGCAGGAGACCGTTCATCTGAAGAGCTTATAGAGGATACAAAGGAACTGGGTCCTCTTCCGGGTACCACATGTACACTCTGTGGATTTCCATCATTTGATTGGGTAGAGGAAGCGGCTAAAGATGAGGAAACTGCCAAAGTAATAAGTGAAGATTTTCCTGACTGGAAACCACAGGATGGTGTGTGTTCCAGATGTGCAGAATATTATAAAATAAAAGCAGGTAAGTGGTAAGATAAATAACCGTAATCACATAGTATTAAATTTCCATATATAAGGAGGATGTTTATGAAGCTTACACGAAGGACATTTATGAAGGTTGCCGGAGGGGTAACGGCTGCAGTTTCTATACCTACGAGAAATGCGCTGGCCTTTACGGCTTTGAAACCAGCAGTAGAGGTTGATAATCCCCTCGACGCATATCCTGACAGAAACTGGGAAGATGTGTACAGGAATCAGTACAGGTATGACCGTACATTTGCGTTTTGCTGCTCTCCTAACGATACCCATCAATGCAGGGTAAGGGCTTTTGTCAGAAATGAGGTTGTTGTAAGGGTAGAGCAGGATTATGAACATCAGGATTACGGTGATATACAGGGAAGAAAACCGCAGAGAACATGGAATCCCAGGATGTGTTTGAAGGGTTTTACCTTCTTTAGAAGGGTATACGGTCCTCACAGGTTAAGATATCCTATTCTCAGGAAAGGCTGGAAACAGTGGGCAGATGACGGATTTCCAGAACTGGACTGGGATAACAGAGAAAAATATAAATTTACATCCAGAGGTACTGATGAGCAATTAAGGATGTCATGGGATGATATAATTGATTACGTTGCCAGAGGTATGATTCATATAGCTAAGGCATACAGTGGCGAAGAAGGAAAGAAAAGGCTGCTTGAGAGAGACAAGTATGCGCCAGAGACTCTCACACATTGGAACGGTGCCGGAACAAGGTGTTTTAAAAATCGTGGCGGTATGGGTCTGCTGGGAGTTATAGGAAAGTATATGGGAATGTATCGTTTCTCAAACATGCTTGCCTTGCTTGACGCTAACGTAAGGGGTGTTGGCCCTGATAAAGCGATGGGTGGTAGAAGATTCTCTAATTATACGTGGCATGGTGATCAGGCTCCGGGACATCCATTCGTTCATGGATTGCAGACATCTGATGTTGACTTTGCAGACCTCAGATATTCAAAACTGACTATACAGGTGGGAAAAAATCTGATTGAGAACAAGATGCCTGAGGCACACTGGCTGACAGAGATCATGGAGAGGGGTGGAAAGCTGGTGGTTATTACGCCTGAATACAGCCCGTCAGCTACCAAGGCAGATTACTGGATTCCATGTCGAACCGGTATCTCTGATACAACAATATTCCTTTGTATGACAAAGATCATAATGGATAACAAATGGTATGATGCGGATTTTGTCAAAAAGTTTACGGACTTCCCGCTGCTTGTCAGGACAGATACATTGAAGAGACTCAAAGCTGACGAGGTCTTTAAGGACTATAAGGCTCCACATCTGGATTACTCTCACGATGTACAGGGATTGAAGGATAAACAGAGGAAGGAGCTGGGTGACTATGTTGTATATGATTCAAAATCAAAAGATTTTAAGGCAATAACCAGAGAAGATGTTGGTAAAAAAATGGTGGCCAAAGGTGTAGATCCTGCTTTGGAAGGCACATTCAAGGTTAAGACAGTTGATGGTAAAGAGGTCGAAGTTATGACTCTATTTGATATGTATAAGATACATCTCAAGGATTTTGATGTGAAGACCACTGCAGATATTACCGGTTCTCCTCCTCATCTCCTAGAGAGGCTTGCAAAGGATTGTGCAACGATCAAACCGGTTTCCATACATTATGGAGAAGGTATAAACCATTATTTCCATGCAACACTGCATAACAGAGCCACATATCTACCTCTTATGTTAACAGGTAATATAGGATATCATGGTTCAGGTTCACATACCTGGGCGGGTAATTACAAGGCTGGAAACTTCCAGGCTTCAAAATGGTCAGGTCCGGGATTTAAGGGAATTATTGCAGAGGACCCATTTGACATGAGTCTTGATCCTCATCTGGATGGCAAAAAGGTACATGCACATAGTTATGCAATGGACGAAGAGGTTGCTTATTGGAATCATGGCGACACGCCATTGATTATTAATACACCTAAGTTTGGAAGAAAGAGCTTTACAGGAACCACACACTACAACACTCCTACTAAGGTAATGTGGTTTAACAACGTTAACCTGATTAATAACGCTAAATGGGTATATGAGATGTTTAAAAATGTCAATCCCAGGAT
>CAJXKT010000107.1 GCA_913055705.1 uncultured bacterium | reverse complement strand
AAGGTCTTCAGGATAAAGATAATAATGTGGATGAGAGTGTAAATGAGTGGAAGAAGAAAGCCATGCGTGAAGTTACAATATACAAAGGGTTGATAGGGGCAAAATAATAATTATTCCGCTTCTTTCATTTCCAGTATACCGCAATGACACAAGCCCGGCTCATCGGCTACTGTCCCACATTCGCACATGGTACCGCAGTCGCATTCGTATTCGTACTCATCGCTCATCTCTTCCCTGTCTGACGGGATAGTGGCCAGGCCGCAGACGCATCTGCCGCCGGGTTCGTACGTCTCATAGGCGCATAAACAGCCTCCTGCACAGTAGCAGATATAAATAGTCTTCTTCTTGCCTTCCTCCTCTGCCACTGTATTCTGACCAGAGTAAAAGAGCCCTCCAAAGGCTATCATGCTGATTACAACAATTGTAACTATGTTACTCCTCAAACTCGTCAACACCATCTATACTCCTTTCTTCTGAAATGTTCCTTGTAAATTACAATTATGTTCCGCTATTGTCTGATGATCCCGGATCAACAATTTCAAAATAATACCCGAAACCAAGCCTTGATTTTTGTGTAAGCTGTCCTATACAATAGTAATACTTGCCCGGTTCAAGCCTGGCATAACGTACGCCCACTCTGCTTGATACCTCTGAATACTTATCCTCTATGTGCTCGACTCCCCAGTCTCCTGATTCAAATACTATATTACCTACAAGGTTGTTATCCGTTATCCTGTAAAGATTCTTACCCACTACGACCGGCTCCTCCTTGGAGTAATCAAGCATCATAATCTCGATGCTGCCATTTTCAAATGCATCTTCCGGGCACTCAATCTTTGTTGGCTCTCCTTTTACATAAAAGCTTAAGCTATTATCATCGCGTTCTGAATAAAAACTGGCATATTCAAACTTCTTATAGTCATTCACTCTTACCAGAAAAACACCGCCACTCTCAGGTAATTTCCAGAAAGTTAACTTTGGCATGGGGATTTCTGATGCATCGTGTATATTTAAAGGAAAGGTTTGTTTTGTATAACCTTTTTTGCTAAACGATAATACTATTTTACCGGGTTCAAAATTAATCCTGTATTGGCCATTTTCATCAGTCCTGGTAGTGAAATCAGTTTTCTTGATCTTGACCTCAAAATCCTTAACGACATTATCAAAACCATCTATCACCTGTCCTGTCAATGTTCCCTGCCTTGAAAATGCTGCCTGAGAAAAAGCAGTTATGACAAGAACCAGTAAAAATGTAATCTTCAAGACCTGTATTATCTTCATAAATCAGTTCACTTCAGACTTCGATGCAGCCATATTGTTAATAGAGGCAGGACTCCGACCGGAAGCGTCAAAATACCTGTAAAAGCAGCTACGACAACTGCATATTTACTTTTCGACTTAAACAATATACCGGAAAAGATTAAAGCACCACCCACTATAATCGCAACTGCCGCCCAGAAATTACTCATTGTACGGCAGAAATTCCAGCACACAATACTACAGTCTACGTCACAGATTGACATACTGTGTGGCTTCCACCATATAAGGCAATACACTACACAAGATATAACAATAAATCCACTAAAAACAGGAAAGAGCCAGCTTACAGACTGAAGCCTGTTTACAATCTTCCTCAAGGTTTATCTCCATGTATAATATTATTGACATTATGTTTAAAATTATCTTAAATTACCGCTATATTTCACGGTAGCTTCCGGCAAATGGAGAATAATACCGTATTTCTTTACCAAAAGACTAAAACAAGATTATAATAAATAGTGCGTATTGCTGCTAATTAATTCAGGAGAATAATATGGATAAGGTGTATATGTCAAAAGATGGTTACGATAAATTAAGAAAAGAGCTGGACGAAATGAAAAATGTGAAGAGGGCTGAGATTCAAGAAGCAATCGCAACAGCACGCGCACATGGCGACCTCAAGGAAAACGCTGAATATCATGCAGCAAGGGAAGCGCAGGGCCTGCTTGAGGCAAAGATTCGCCAGCTTGAAGACAAACTTGCAAGGACAGAAATTGTAGACTCTGCCAATATACCAACCGATGCTGTACATTTTGGTGCAAAAGTAGAGCTTGAGGATATGGATACTGGAGATATTGAAAATTACGAACTGGTAGGTGCCGGTGACGATGATCCGATAAACGGTAAAATACAGGTCTCTTCACCTTTCGCACAGGCATTATTGGAACACAAGGTGAACGATGAGGTAGAGGTAAACGCCCCGGGGGGTGTGTTAAAGTTTAAAATATTGAAGATTGATTACTGACCAGATACTATTCGCCGGAAGGTGAATAGTATTTGGGCTCCAGTTTATATTTTCGGCAAAGCTGTCCTATAGTCCACTTTTTTTCCATCCTGGAGACTAGCTGTATGAGTTTTGCGTGTTCCTCTCGCAGTATCTCGTCAAATGTTTTCTCTGTCTTCTCTATAATTTCCTCGCCAAAGATCTTGGCGTTAAAAGCTCCCAGGAATAATCTATCAACTGCCACCATGTACCACCTTTCTTGTTAAGCTGATTTCTATAAATATAGTTTATTAATAACTTAAATACTCTTATGTTCATAGTATCGGAGGTTTCAACAAAAACTTAAGAAAGAAAAAATTGTTTTTTTGATTACAAGCACACTTGGGTTTTCACCTTGATTTTAAATGTACGTAACCTTATTATTCCTTCAGTTTTACGCAAATCTACTCCACATATTAACAAAATATGACTTCTATAGACTGGGCAGTATTAATAACTTATCTTCTTGGAATTATAGGGCTGGGTATCTGGCTGGCAAAGCGTCAACAGTCTACCGATGACTATTTTCTTGGCGGTAGGAAGATGGGGCCAACTGTTATTGCCGTATCTCTTGCCGCCAACCAGGTGAGTGCCATAAGCCTGATCAGCGCCCCTGCATTTGTAGCGCTCAAAACCGGCGGTGGTATCAAATGGTTACAGTTTGAGTTTGCGGTACCGATTTCAATGATTGCCATAATGTTTCTGCTGGTGCCGGTTTTCCGTCAGCTTTCCGGTGCCTCGGTCTACGAATATGCCGAGCGACGATTCGGTGCGGGTACACGGCTTACACTGTCGGCACTCTTTATGTTTTCACGCGGACTCTCAACAAGCGTAATTTTGTACACGTCCGCACTGGTTCTCTCCGTGGTACTGGGCCTGCCTATTTATATTACTATGGTTATTATGGCAGTAGTTGCCATTGCGTATACAACCATTGGCGGGATAATGGCAGACGTGTACAGCGACATCATTCAGCTTATCATTTTATACGGTGGTGTACTTGTTGCACTGATTGTATCTATAAATATGTTAGGTGGGGATGCCTCTCTGTCTATTGACCCGGAACGACTGAATTCGATAGATTTTTCCCACCACGGTTTTGGAGACGGTCAGACTTTTGCATTCTGGCCTATGATCATTGGCTGTATGTTTCTTTATATGGGTTATTACGGATGCGATCAAAGTCAGGCTCAGCGTCTGCTTGCTGCACCAGACAATCGTCAGACACAAAATGCCCTGATGATCAATGGACTAATCCGTTTTCCCATAGTTTTAACATATATTATATTCGGAGTTGTCCTGGCACTGTTTATCCAGAATCAGCCTGATTTTGCCGCTCTACTCAAAGATAAGAACCCGGATTATCTGGTACCTACATTTATGATCACTTACCTGCCGGTTGGTGTGGTAGGCCTGGTGATGGCGGGACTCTTTGCCGCCTCTATGTCCAGTCTTGATTCCGCCTTTAATTCACTATCTGCCGTAACTGTTACAGATTTTGTCCTGAAATTTAAACCGGAGATTGCACAGAATCCACTTAAGATGCTTCGCCTCTCCAAACTCATAACTCTGTTGTGGGGTATATTCACTGCCGGAGGGGCCTACTTTGTGGCGAAATCTTCTTCCACCGTAATTGAGTTAGTAAACATGATAGGTTCGGCATTTGCCGGCCCTATCCTGGCTACTTTTCTGGGCGGTATTCTATTCCGATCAATAACGGGTTCAGGTGTGGTTACCGGCATAATAGTCGGTACCGCGCTTAACTTCTTCCTTGGCCAGTGCGTACCGTCTATCTCCTGGCTCTGGTGGGGGCCAATAGGGTTCTGCACCACATTAAGTGTCTCGCTCATATATTCGAAAATATCTCCGACTGTTTCAGGTGTCACGGAAAATTGGACATTGAAGGGCATACTGGCAGAACATCCTGAGAAACAGAGCTGGCTGAAAGACGGGAGAGTTTATACACTGGCAATATATACAATCTTTATTATCATAATCTCAATAATAGTTTCAAGAGTCCTGCATTCAATAGTGGCGAAAGTGATCTAAAGTTAAAAGTGAGCTAAAGTGCCTAAAGTTAGAAATTCCTGAATCCTTTAATTCTTAAATCGTAATTCGTAAATCCGAGCCATGCACCTTGCCTTAATAGACTGGATTATTATTTGTGGATACTGCATCTTTGCCTTGGGAGTGGGGATCTATTTCTCCAAAAGGGCAAGCAGTAGCACCAGAGAATACTTCCTTTCAGGGAGTACACTGCCATGGTGGCTGGTGGGCACATCCATGGTCGCCACGACATTTGCAGCAGATACCCCGCTTGCCATTACCGAATTCGTACGCAGTGACGGAATCTGGCGCAACTGGTTCTGGTGGAACGCATCCCTCGGAGGACTCCTCGGAGTATTTCTCTTCTCACGACTCTGGCGAAGGACGGGCGTATTAACGGACAACGAACTTATAGAAATCAGATATTCCGGCAAGCCGGCGGCTGTCTTGCGTGGCTTCAAGGCGGGATACTTCTCAACCATATACAATTTTGTCGTAATGGGATGGGTGATACAGGCAATGTCAACCGTGTTCCGCGTAACATTAGGAATACCGCAGGAGAAACAGTGGATATCAATAGGTATATGTGTGGTTATAGCGCTGGTCTATTCCGTACTCTCAGGATTCTGGGGAGTCGTTGCAACCGATCTGGTACAGTTTGTCATCGCAATGGGGGGTGCCATCACGCTGGCGATATACTCTGTAAATGCGGTTGGAGGGATGACAGAGTTGAAACTGCAACTGGCATCGATGAGTAATGCAAGTGAGTCAGTCCTCTGTTTCTTCCCGCCTGTCGATTCCAGCTTATCACCTCTAACGGCAGAGTTCTGGTCGTCACCTTTCTTTATGTTTCTGGTGTTCATAAGTTTCATGTGGTGGTCGACCCATAATGCAGATGGCGGTGGTTACATTATACAGAGGATGTTATCAGCTAAAGATGAAAAGCACGCTCTTTATGCTACCCTCTGGTTTAACATTGCACAATACGCCTTGAGGGTGTGGCCATGGGTGATCGTGGGCCTTGTGACAATTGTGGTATTCCCAAATATTACCGAGAGTAAGGCGGCCTATCCAATGGCCATTAATGAGTTCCTGCCTGCAGGGCTTAAGGGCCTGCTTATAGCTTCGTTTCTGGCGGCATTTATGTCAACCATTGACACACATCTTAACTGGGGATCATCTTATTTCATAAATGATCTGTATAAGAGATTTATGGTTAAGGATGCAGAAGAGAGGCATTACGTTATCGTGTCCAAAATCTGTGTGGTAGTCCTGATGTTAATCGCCGGCGTAGTAGCGTCATTCATGCACTCTATCAGCAAGGCATGGGAATTCCTGATCCCTATGGGTATGGGTATCGGGCTTGTTCTGATCCTGAGATGGTTTTGGTGGCGCATTAATGCATGGTCTGAAATCTCCGGATTAACGGCATCGGTCGTCATCAACCTGATATTACAACCCTTTGATCTGGCAATACAACACAGGATTTTAATAATCGTCCCATCATCTATATTTATATGGGTGATTGTAACCTTTCTTACAAGGCCGGTACCTGAAGAGAGCCTTGTCAGATTTTATAACCTGGTCTCTCCGGGCGGTTTTTGGAAACCTATAAAAAATAAGATAAGCACGGACAAAAAGACCATACTCGGCTGGAATTTTCTCGTAAACTGGCTTGCCGGCGTTGCACTCATCTACGGAATGACATTCGGAATAGGGAAGCTGATCTTTGGTGACCTTATTACAGGGGGCATACTCCTGTTTATTGCGGGAGTGGGTTTCCTGATTATTTATATCGGTTTGCGAAAAGGGTTTGATTAAAACTGTTTGACTGCTGGATATCAATATCTTTAACAGGGAGGTGCGACGTATGTTCCGTTTTTCGTCTTAATTGCCCTTTATTGTTGACTAACCACAAGAACCTGCTACTATTACCACTATTCTGTACTATATTTGAAGAGCCTTTAGAAGAAAAGGAGGGCTGACAAAAATGAGCAAATTTGCAATAAAGAGTATAAATACTGGAAATTTAGAACACATAAGAACAGATGTATTGTCAGCTATTGAGAGTAAAGATCCATTCTTGTTTTTTACTGAACTAAATAAAGACTTTACCAAGAAGTGTCCGATCTCTGACGAGGTATTGGATGCAATGAGATTTTCAAAAGATAGTAAAAATAAAAAAATGTTATACTTTTGGGCGGGAGTCTACGCTATGCTGTTAGAGCTTCATCAAGGGCAGCAGGGATAATGTCTCGCATGTTGCTTGTTTAAAGATGAAGTGGACTAAGTCAGGAGCATAGAGGACGGAAACGGAGAAAAGCAGAGAAAAACTAAAATATAAAAGGGACAGACACTATTTAATAATTAGTATCTGTCCCTATTTAGTGAGATTACACAGTGGCATCTAATTTTGAAGCTTTTTCGGGTGGCAGAATTTCACTTATCATGTTATTAAAAGCAGCATGAGTGCGAGCAGCGATACTGAGCTCTGCTCTACCGGCTAGACCATCACCATTTTTATCAATCTTGGCGAAGAGTTTTTCAGATACACCTAATTCTTCGATATTCAAC
>CAJXKT010000106.1 GCA_913055705.1 uncultured bacterium | reverse complement strand
ATATGAACACAAATGCCGCATATTTTACACCTTTTATGATTTATATGAACAATTCCCTGTTTCTTGGCCATTGGTTAATATGTAAATAAGTCATACGGAAAGCTGGCCCGGTCAGCTTATCACCTTCTCAACTGCTTCTCCAATATCTGCCGGACTGTCTACAACGGTGACACCGGCATTTCGTAAACGTGAAACTTTTTCTGCAACAGTACCTTTGCCTCCGGCAATAATCGCTCCTGCATGGCCCATCCTTTTACCTGCCGGTGCTGTTAGCCCGGCAATGAAACTTACTACGGGCTTGGTTATCTCCATCTTTATAAATTCTGCAGCTTCTTCCTCTGCACTTCCGCCAATCTCACCAATCAGGACTATAGCTTCGGTGTCACTGTCTTCCTGAAAAAGTTTCAAGGTGTCTATAAATGTTGTTCCGATAACAGGATCACCGCCTATTCCAATACACGTTGACTGTCCGATATTTCTCTGTGTTAATTGCCACACGGCTTCGTAGGTAAGTGTACCGCTTCTTGATATAACACCTACTGCTCCCGGTGCATGAATATAACCCGGCATAATTCCGATCTTCGATTCTCCCGGAGTAATAATTCCCGGACAGTTAGGCCCTATCAGGCGTGCTGTTCTTGTATTTAAATAATCTTTTACCTTTAACACGTCAATAGTTGGAATTCCTTCGGTAATGCAAATGATTAATTTAATATCTGCTTCTGCCGCTTCAATAATTGCATCCGCAGCAAATGGTGCCGGTACATAAATTATGGATGTGTCGCATCCGGTTTCCTCTACAGCCTCTTTCATGGAGTCAAAGACCGGAACATCGCAAACCTTAGAACCTCCCTTCCCCGGAGTAACGCCTGCAAGTATTTTTGTGCCGTATTCCAGCATGTGTTCCGTATGAAACCTCCCTGACTTACCTGTAATTCCCTGGCATATTACCTTAGTGTCTTTATTGATTAAGATGCTCATTTTCTATCGTTTACGGCTTTAATTATCTTCTCAGATGCATCTTTCATACTATCGGCAAAGATTATGTGAAGATCGGGATTGTCTAATATTTCTCTTGCGATTTCAACATTCGTACCTTCTAATCTGACCACGAGCGGCACTTTAATGTTAACTTTTTCTATGGCATGAATAATTCCTTCGGCAATAACGTCGCATTTCATTATGCCGCCGAAGATATTTACCAATACTCCTTCGACCTTTGAGTCTGTAAAGATTATCTCAAAGGCGGTTGTAACTCTTTCAACGGGAGCATCACCTCCCACATCCAGGAAATTAGCGGGTGAACCGCCATGAAGTTTGATAATATCCATTGTAGCCATTGCCAGACCGGCACCGTTAACTAAACATCCTATATTTCCTTCGAGTCCGATGTAACTCAACCCTGCTTCTGAAGCCATACTTTCTGCACTTTTATCTTCTGAAAGGTTATCTATTTCTTGAAACTCCTTATGGCGGAAAAGGGCATTATCATCAATGTCCATTTTTATATCCAGGGCAAATATCTCTTCGTCCGGAGTTAATATGAGAGGGTTTATTTCAAGAAGTGAACAGTCGTTTTCGACGAATACCTTGAACAGGTTTTTGAGCAGGTTGGATGCTTTTGTTAATAGGGGTCCGGTCAAATTCAGATTAAGTGCTATCTGGTGTGCCTGAGAATCTTGAATACCAAGTACTGGATCGATTTGTTCTTTAAAAATCTTTTGAGGTGTTTTTGAAGCAACCTCCTCTATTTCTGTTCCCCCTTCTGTACTGCTTATTATGATGATTTTCGATGTACTTCTGTCTATTGATATGGCGAGATACAGCTCTTTTTTTATGTCAATGGCTTCTGCAATGAGAACTTTGTTAACTTCTATTCCCTCTTTTCCTGTCTGAACAGTTACTAAACGAGAACCAATGATTTCAGAAGTATACTCTTTTACTTCGTCCAGCGTCTCAACTATCTTTACACCGCCGCCTTTTCCCCTGCCGCCTGCAAGGATTTGAGCTTTTATAACGCACCTTTTTGCTCCCAATTGATTATATACTTTTGCTGCCTCTTCTGCATCGGTTACCACTTCGCCTCTGGTAGCATTTACATTATATTTGTGAAGGATTTTTTGTGCCTGATATTCGTAGAGTTTCAATGGCAGTCCTGATCTTTTGATTTATAAAATACGGAATTACTAAATTGCATTTTATATTGTTAATTTGATCTGCAAAAGTTTAGAATTACAAATTATTAATTCTACTTATCACAGGAAATATGTCAAGGTGAAAGGCAACAGGCGAAAGAGATAAAAGCTTACAGGGGTTGGATAGAAAAAACTTATTAAAATACAATGGTCAATTATTATAACTTAAGCATATCAGACGCAATCAAATTTATAGATACTTCTCAGACAGGCCTGTCTGAAGAAGAGGCGAGGCAGAGGCTGGAGAAGTACGGCGTTAACGAACTGAAACAGCGAGAAAAGATTTCACCGTTTCAGATCTTGATCAGGCAGTTTACTTCATCTATTGTTTTCATCCTCCTGGCCGCACTTGTTATCTCTCTATTGATAGGAGAAAAACTGGACGCCATCGTCATTTCAACTATTGTAGTCCTTAACGGAGTATTTGGTTTTGTTCAGGAATTTAAGGCAGAAAAAGCTATTGAGGCGTTGAGAAAGTTAACAGCGCTGAAGGCAACGGTCGTCAGGGACGGAAAAGAGATGGAGATAGATTCAAGAGAATTGGTTCCCGGAGACATAACTCTTTTAGAAACCGGAAGCAAAGTCCCTGCCGATGCAAGGCTGATTGATATTGCCGCATTTCAGGTAGACGAAGCATCTTTAACCGGAGAATCTGTTCCGTCCAATAAGACCACCGGCCCTCTTGATAATAATATATTAGTAAACGATCAGGAGAACATGGTGTTTATGGGAACAATTGTAACAAAGGGACGCGCAAAGGCTGTTGTTACAGGTACCGGTATGGATACGGAAATAGGTAGAATCGCGGACATGGTCCAGGAAGCAGATGAGAAACTGTCACCTTTACAGGTAAAACTGAAGAAGTTTGGTAAGTGGCTCGGCTTTGTTACTATAGGAATCTGCGTAGTCGTCTTTGGAGTGGGTGTCTTGAGAGAATATCTGACAACTGATCTGTTTGAAACCTCTTTTGCGGTTGAAATGTTTCTGGCTTCTGTGGCCCTGGCGGTTGCGGCCATACCTGAAGGCCTTCCTGCTATTGTGACTATTTCCCTTGCCTTCGGTGTCAGAAGAATGGCCAAACGCAATGCCTTGATCAGAAAGCTTCCTGCTGTTGAAACACTCGGCTGCACTAATATCATCTGTTCTGACAAAACAGGCACTTTAACAAAAAATGAAATGACTGTCAGGAAGATTTATTTCAATAACAGACTGATCGAAGTCACCGGTGATGGTTATACACCGGAAGGTAGTTTTATGCAGACAAAGTCCTCGGCGTCTTTTGTCCGGGGAGGTGGTGAGGAAGTAGACATTTCAAGCCTTGAACTGTTATTCAGGAGCAGTATTCTGTGTAATGATTCGAGATTGAACCACAATGAAAGATGGGAAATATTCGGGGACCCTACAGAGGGTGCGCTGCTTGTTTCTGCCGGGAAAGCCGGTTTTAAAAAGAGTGAAATGGAGGACCGGTTCCCCAGGATAGATGAGATCCCTTTTGATTCAGAAAGAAAATGCATGACAACCATCCACAGGGTTAATGAGGAAAACACTGCTTATATTAAAGGGGCACCGGATGTAATCCTTAATCATTGTAAATATATTTCCATAAACGGACAGGTAAAAGATATAACCGGAGAGGACAGAAAGAAAATTCTTGATGTTAATCATAAAATGGCGAGTAAGGCCTTGAGAGTTTTAGGGTTTGCATATAAATCATTAGATGAAAAATATACACCAAAATCTGAAATAGTTGAAAAGAATTTAATCTTTATTGGCTTGCAGGCGATGATTGACCCCCCGAGAGAGGAGGTTAGAGAATCAATTATAAAATGCAGGTCTGCGGGCATCAGCACTGTAGTAATAACAGGGGACCATAAACTTACCGCTATTGCTATTACGAAGGAATTAGGATTGTTTAAAGAAGGTGACAAGGCTTTAAGCGGAGAGGAATTAGATAAATTAAGTGATGACGAGCTTGATAAAATAGTCGAAAGTATTGTAATATGCGCAAGGGTAAGCCCGGAACACAAGGTTAGAATCTTAAATGCCTTAAAAAAGAGAGGCCATGTTGTCGCAATGACGGGTGATGGAGTAAATGATGCCCCGGCTTTAAAAAATTCTGATATCGGAGTGGCAATGGGAATTACCGGAACTGACGTCGCCAAGGAAGCCTCTGATATGGTACTGACAGATGACAACTTTGCATCGATTGTAAATGCAGTAGAAGAGGGAAGAGGTATTTACAATACCATTAAACAATTTGTCCAGTATACCCTCTCTTCAAATCTTGGAGAAATACTTGTTGTTTTCCTGGCGATCCTAATCGGATGGCCTCTCCCGTTGATCGCTATTCAGATACTCTGGGTAAATTTACTGACAGACGGCCTGCCTGGCCTGGCGCTGGGACTGGATCCTTTCGACAAAGATATTATGAAGAACCCGCCCAGAAAGAGAGATGAAAAAATAATATCCAGAGACGTTATCAACAACATTTTAATAGTCGGCTTAGTGATGGGAACAGGAACACTGCTTATGTTTTACGGTTATGGGGTTGAAACCGTCAAGGCAAAATCTATTGCCTTCACCACCCTGGTAATGTTCCAGTTATTCAACGTATTAACTTACAGGGCAAAAGACTTTAAAATAGATATCAGGACAAGTAAATATTTAATAGCCTCCGTTGTGATCTCACTGTTGATGCAGTTTGCTGTGCTTTATACACCATTAAATGTCGCTTTTAAAACCGTTCCACTCGGACCGGTTGACTTGATTAAGGTGTTCCTGGTATCAGGCTCATTATACTTTATACTTGAATCAAGGAAGATGTACCTGAACTATCTGGAAGCAAAGATTACATGAGGCTAGAATAAAGAGATATTCATTACCTTTTTGAAAGGAATATATTATGTCAAAAAAAATACTGGTTCCGATAGCAGATGGTTGTGAAGAGATTGAAACGGCGTGTATTGTTGATGTCTTGAGACGTGCAGAAGCTGATGTTACGGTTGCGTCAGTCGGTGAGCTGCAGGTTACTGCGTCAAGAGGCATGAAACTGGTTGCAGACAAATTAATATCAGAATGCGTTAATGATTCCTATGATCTGATTGTCTTGCCGGGCGGTATGCCCGGAGCTGAGAATCTGCGAGATTCGAAAGAACTGGTGGCAATGCTGAAACGCCAGCAACAGGAAGAGAAATTATATGCAGCCATATGCGCCTCTCCTGCAGTGGTGTTGAATCATCACGGCCTCCTGGCACAGCGTAAGGCAACTGCGTATCCGGGCTTTGCCGAACAATTTGAAAATACCGAAGCGATTGATTCCAGGGTAGTAGTGGATGGGAATTGTATTACCAGCCGCGGACCGGGAACTGCTATGGAGTTTGCGCTGAAACTGGTGGAGATACTCTACGGAGAGCAAAAAGCAACGGAGATAGCACAATCTATGTTAGTCATTTCTTAATTTTATGTTTCTTGTCTATCACTTTTGTGCTGTCAGCAAGAGTTCCTGTAAGGGGATTTACTTTTCCCTGAAGAACACAACCCTTGCATAATGGCTCGCATTTTATTTTCAACCGATTACAATAATCACCTGACAGATGAGGGCAATCCCAGCTCATTTTTTATCTTTATCCTAAAAAAGCTAGCTGCGTTTATCTGCGAAAATCCCTGCCCGACAAATGGCAGGCGGGCGCGTCCTATTTCTATTCACGCGTTCAAGAACTCCTTCTCTCCGGCAATCAAATCTTCGTACGTTTCCCTTCTCCTTATCGTCGAGAAGCTGTCACAGTCCACCAGGATCTCACACGTACGCGGCCGTGTGTTGTAACTGGAACTCATTGTAAATCCATATGCCCCGGCACTGAAAAATGCAATCAGACTTCCTTCCTCTACATCAGGAAACCACCTCTCTTTTGCGAGAATGTCACTGCTCTCACACACAGGGCCTACGATATCTACCAACTCTAACCTATCATTTGTACTTCTATCTGCTCCGGGAAGTTCTATTTCCGACATCAGCACATCGGTATTAACAGGCCACGCCCGGTGGAAAGCATCATATAAGGAAGGACGGGCAAGGTCATTCATCGCCGCATCACAAATAATAAATTTCTTTCCCCAGGTAGCAATCTTTACATATGTTACTCCGGTTACGAGGATCCCCGAATTCCCGACAACAAAGCGCCCGGGCTCCATTATTACTTTACATCCAAGCTTTTTTATTACAGGTATAATTTCTGCCGAGAAATCGTGAGGCTTTTTTACCTTCTCTCCCGTATACGAAATACAGTAACCACCGCCTATGTTGATATACTCGATTCTCTCCCTCTCATTGTCGCTAAGAGATTCCTGCAGGAACTTATACACCTTTTCAAGAGCCTGCACATAAGGCTCAGGTGAATAGATTGGCGAACCGAGATGCACGTGTAAGCCCTTTAAATCTACATTTTTATAGTTATCAATATCCTTTATTAACTGTCCGGCGCTATCGAAATCTATACCGAATTTATTTTCCTTTTTTCCAGTAGTGGTCTTATCATGAGTCTTGGCATCAATGTCAGGGTTAATGCGTAAGGCAACCCTTCCTGTCTTGTTCAGCCCACCTGCGATCCTGTCAATATTGGCCAGTTCTGAAGGGGACTCGACGTTGAACATGAAGATATCATTTTCAAGTGCATATTTTATCTCCTCAGAGGTCTTACCGACTCCGGCAAAAACAATCTTGTCAGGGCTTACACCCAGCTCCAGTA
>CAJXKT010000105.1 GCA_913055705.1 uncultured bacterium | reverse complement strand
AACCTGTATTATCTTATTAACTAACTTGCTTATTAGCCCGAACCGTCAATCAAAATCATACTAATACCAACTATAGATAAAATCAATATTTATTTCTATCATATACCTGCCAAATACATGGGTTACAACTTGACATTATATGAAGGCAGGTGTATTTTAAGAATCCTATGAATCAAAAACCTATTCCAAAGGAATTTTATAAAGACAAGAAAGTAACCGTGATGGGATTGGGATTATTTGGCGGAGGTGTTGGTGCAGCCAAATTCCTTGTTTCTCAGGGTGCAGACGTAATGGTTACAGACCTGAAAAGTGCTGAGGAATTATCAGCATCTCTTAAGCTCTTAAACGGCCTGCCTGTTAAGTTTCGGCTTGGAGAACACTCAGAAGAAGATTTTGCGGATGCGGATATGCTGATTGTCAACCCCGCTGTGCCCGATGATTCCAGGTTTTTACAGATTGCGTGTGATAATAATGTGCAGATCGATTCAGAACTGAACATTTTCTTCAGGCTTGTCCCTTCACCAGTAATAGGGATTACCGGCAGCAATGGTAAATCGACAACCACATCTTTATTAGGAGAGATGCTGAAGGAAGCAGGGATTAAAACATGGGTTGGCGGAAACATAGGCGTTTCATTACTGGAACATCTTGATGAAATAAGGCCAGATGATGTAATTGTCCTTGAGATATCAAGTTTTCAGCTTGAACTCCTCTCCAGGATAGAGATGAGTCCGCACATAAGTATAGTAACAAATATAGCTCCAAATCACCTTGACAGACACAAAACCATAGAAAATTATATAAACTCGAAAAAAACAATTATTCATTATCAAACAGAGGATGATTACACAATACTGAATTATGACGATCCGGCATTGAGAGAATGGGAAGGTGAATGCAAAAGCCATATTCTATGGTTCAGCGCCACAAAAGAGCTGGAACATGGCGCTTTTCTGAAAAATAATGAAATTATTATTAATCATAATTCTAAAAGAACCGTTATCCCCTGCCCAACACAAACTAACATAAAGGGCATTCATAATAGACAAAACATAATGGCCGCATCATATGCAGCAATCGCAATGCATGCAGACGCCGGGTCTATTAAAAATGCAATTGCAGGATTTACCGGGTTGGAACACCGATTGGAATATGTAAACACTATTAATGAAGTACAATATTACAATGATTCAAAGGCAACAACACCGGAAGCCGCAATTGCCGGAATAAAGGCTTTTGATAGCCCGACAATATTGATTGCTGGAGGGTATAATAAAAAAGTAAGCCTCAGTCAGTTTGCACGAGAATGTACAAAAAATACAAAATACGTTATCCTTGTTGGAGAAACTGCCAATAACATACAGGAACTTATTCAAAGCGTTAAAGATGAAAAAGCCGAACCGGAGGTTTATGTGGCAACATCTCTTGATGAGTCTGTGAGAAAGGCGTACGAGATTGCCGAATCCGGCGATGTCGTTTTATTATCACCGGCATGTGCAAGTTATGGTATGTTTACAAACTATGAAAAGAGAGGAAAAAGATTTAAAGAACTAGTTCATCATTTGGAAGAATAAAACTCAAACACGAAAGTCCAGGTAAAATTACAAATTATGACAGAAATAACTGACAAAAGTTTACTTAAAGAAACTGCCATAGGTATCGTAAAGCGTCTCAGAGAAAGGGGCTTCAGTGCGCTGTTTGCAGGTGGTTGTGTTCGGGATATGCTGATGGGCAATGTTCCTGAAGACTATGACATTGCAACAGGCGCCCGTCCCGATGATATTATAAACATTTTCGAAAGGACGGTTCCTGTGGGCATTCACTATGGGGTTGTCCTGGTTATAGAAAATGGCTTCGAGTTCGAGGTTGCTACTTTCAGGTCAGACGGCACATACACTGATGGCCGTCACCCTGATACAGTAACATTCTGTGATGCCAGGGGTGATGCATTAAGGCGTGACTTTACCATAAATGGAATGTTTTACGATCCGGTTGATGATAAGCATTTTGATTATGTCGGAGGCAGGGAGGATCTAAAAGCCTGTCTGGTTCGGGCCATTGGTGACCCTTCTGAAAGATTTAATGAAGACAGGTTACGAATGATAAGGGCAGTCCGTTTTGCATGCAGGTTTGACTATAAGATTGAAGACCAGACTGCGGAGGCTATAAAAAAACTTTATGATAAGATATTAACCGTAAGTATGGAAAGAACCAGAGATGAACTCCGAAAGATATTGACAGGCCCAAGCCCGCATACCGGTATCAAAATGATGGACGATCTAAACCTCTTGAATGAGATCCTTCCGGAAGTAGCGGCAATGAAGGGTGTAAGGCAACCTGAAAACTACCATCCGGAAGGCGACGTATTTACGCATACCCTGCTCACATTATCAGAATTGGCTGCCAGCCAAAATCCAGCTGATAGTTGGGAACTGGCAATGGCCGTACTCCTCCATGATATAGGCAAGCCCGTAACCTTTGAAGTTGCAGACCGCATAAGGTTCAACAACCATGATAATATTGGCGCCGAGATGTCTGAAAGAATCTGCGAGCGGTTAAAGATGTCGAATGCAGAGAAGGAACGTATAACATGGCTGGTAAAGATGCATCTCTATCTGAGACATGCACAGCAGATGAGGATAAGCAAGCTGAAGAGGCTTTTTGCTCATGAAGGTTATCCTGAACTTGCAGAGCTTTATAAAGTAGATTCACTTGCCAGCACAGGGGATCTGGAAGATTACAACTTTTGCCAGAATATGTTTGAGGAATTGCAAGAGGAGGAGATAAAACCAGAACCCCTCATCACTGGTAATGATTTAATAGCTTTGGGACTAAAACCAGGCCCAATCTTCTCAAAAATCCTGGATGCTATAAAAGACGATCAATTGGAACAAAGGATTACGACAAAAGAAGAGGCATTAGAAAGAGCAAAGGAACTTGTAAAAACTTAAATAAACTTATACCCCTTAGTCCATTAAGGAAGCACAACGCATAGAACAGAAAGGTAGAAAAACAGTGAAGGTCATAATAAAAGATTTAAAAAGAGAATATGATGGGTTTTTTAAGATTGATAAGGCCGTCCTTCAACACGAAAAATTTGATGGTTCGATGAGCAGTGAGATTGGCAGGTTAAATTTCGACAGAGGAAATACTGTAGCCGTTATCCTCTATAATAAAACTAATAAATCAGTTGTTCTGGTCAGGCAATTTCGCTATCCGGCATATGTGGACGATGGCCCCGGCTGGTTGATAGAATGTATTGCAGGGATAAAAGACAACGGCGATATCCCGGTTGCAAGGAAGGAAGTACTGGAAGAGACCGGCTATAAGGTCGACGAGCTGAAATATCTAACGCAATTCTACCCGAGTCCCGGAGGGTGCTCTGAAAGAATATCCATATACCTTGCTTACGTTGAATCAGAGGGTGAGACAAAAGAAGAGAAATACTTTGGCATAGGAAACGAAGATATTCAGGTTATAGAGATACCTCTTAACAAGACATTTGAAATGATTAAGAATGGCGAAATCTGTGATGGAAAAACCATAATCAGCCTTTTCTGCCTTCGTGATGAATTAGAAAAAAGCTAAAGGCATCACAAACAATCTTTCGCGTTTGACAGTAAGAAAGAATATTATAATGAAGAATAAGACTGTATTTGTTGACATAGATACTCAATTTGATTTTATGAATCCCAATGGCGCTCTTTATGTCCCGGATGCTGAAGACATAACTGATAACATAAAAAAACTATTTGTCTATGCAAATGAACATAAGATTAAAATACTATCCTCAACAGATGCACACAAAGCTGATGACCCGGAGTTTAAACTCTTCCCCCCCCATTGTGTAAAAGACACCCCCGGCAATCAGAAGATTGAAGCCAGTACCTGTAAAGACAATATCATCATTGAAAATGTAGATCAGGATATTACTGAATCCATGTTGGATCACGAACAGATAATCGTTGAAAGCCAGACATTTGATATCTTCGAAAGTATCAACACAGACGAAATCGTGAAAAAACTGGATGCACATAATTACGTAGTATTTGGAGTTGCAGCAGATTATTGTGTAAAGGAAGCGGTTCTCGGGCTTTTAAAATATGGTTACAATGTTTCCCTGGTTACGGATGCAACAAAAGCAATTACAAAAGAAGGAAAAGAAGAAGCCCTTAAGGAAATGAAAGACGCCGGTGCTGTTTTTACAACCACAGAGGATGTCATAGCAAAGTAAACTCCAAAAGAAGGAATTGCAGCTTAATATATTCTCAGCGCCACTGTCGTATAATTTAGAATGTTGAAAAGGTTTATAATATATTCAATCTTAATTATATTATTCATAATGATTTTCCCAAAATTCATAGAAAAAGGATTAATTTTCCACCCTGGCAAAAGTAACGACACTGCAACGCCTGATATTCACGGCATTGAGTATGATGACGTTATATTTCAGACTGAAGACGGACTGAACCTGAACGGCTGGTTCGTCCCGGGAAAAAAAACTTCACCCGATACTGACCTGCATACACTCCTATGGTTTCACGGTAATGCAGGCAACATTAACCGCAGGCTCGATAACATAAAGATGATATATGAAAGAGTGCCGGTAAATGTCTTTATCATTGACTATCGTCAATACGGCAGGAGTGAAGGCAAGGTATCAGAACAGGGTACATATCTCGATGCCAGGGCAGCCCTTGCGTATCTGCATTCACGAAAAGAGATAAACCGGGAAAAGATCATCTTCTTTGGCCGTTCCCTTGGCAGTGCAGTAGCCGTTGAACTTGCCTTAAATGAGAAATGCCGTGCCCTGATTCTCGAAACTCCATTTACGTCTATACTGGAAATGGGGAAAAAGCTTTATCCATTCCTGCCTGTCAGTCTTTTATTAAAGACAAAATACGACTCTCTTGCAAAAATAAGAAACATAAAAGTACCAATCCTCGTCATGCATGGAGACAAAGATGCGCTTGTGCCGTTTGAACACGGGAAAAGATTGTATGATATGGCCAATGAACCCAAGGAGTTTTACACTATCCCCGGTGCAGGGCATAACGACACGCATATTGTGGGTGGGGATGAATATTTCGATGTGATCAAAGAATTTGTAAATAAGTTGTAAAAGCAGCCTGACCTCTTTTACTTTAGTAATTTCTTTATAACCTGCATTGCAAGCATGAGTATGCGGCCGTCATAGTTCTTAATCATTCCTATCACACCGTCATCGCCGCCTTTGTCCCCGACTATCTTCTCCAGCCCGTTCTTTATATCGTCATCGGATTCTTTACTCTTTATCTGGTCCAGCACGTTACACACATCTGGCATATCTGAGTCCTCCAGGGAGTCCCTCAGCTTTGATATCAGTATCTGTATATTATCATCTGCGACTGTACCCATTCGCTTGGCAAGATTCCTGTCTACCAGTTTTCTATGGATCATCTCATCTACTTCCTCAAGTTTATCAAAGTGAATCCCCGCCTCTTTCTCCCATGATTCAAGTTGTTCGATTGATAAAGCCATTACTTTTTCTCCTTTTTATATTTTATGAATGCATCAGGTAAGCAATCAATTATATCGGAAGCTATCATTGATAACTCTCCCTTCTTCTTTGCTGCAATGTCTCCTGCCAGACCGTGGATGTATACACCAAGCTGTGAGGCATCAAATACACCAAGCCCCTGACCGATTAATGATACAATAATCCCTGTCAGGACGTCACCGACACCAGCCGTTGCCATTCCGGTATTACCCGTGCGGTTTACGTATACTTTTTTATAATCAGCAACAATAGTTTTATCGCCCTTTAATACAAGAACGAGTTTCTTTTCTCCTTTTAACTTCTTTTGAATTGATTGAACAAACTGCGTTGCCGTGTTAAGTCTCTCTTTTTGCACGTCCTTTGCTGAACGAAGACCTGTTAAGCGTGACATCTCTCCCGGATGAGGTGTTAATACTACGTTCTGTTTTATCTTGTGCAATACATACACATTATTCGCTAACGCATTAATCCCGTCTGCATCAATTACCATGGTGCGGTCTATGTTTTTTATTAACCAGAGGATGAGATCTTTTGTCTCCGGTTGTTGAGAAAGACCGGGGCCCAATGCTACAACATCGTGTGATTTACATAATTTCAGGATTTCTTTTCGACCCTTGTTAGACAGTGTAGATGCATCTGTTTCCGGCAGGGGGTATGTCATTACGCAAGTCAGTTTGGTTTCCATTACAGGATTCAGGCTTTCAGGTATACCCAATGTAACTATACCTGACCCGCTTCTCAATGCAGCTTTGGAACAAAGGTATGCGGCGCCTGTCATGCCGGGAGAACCGGCAAGAACCAACACGCGTCCATAGCTGCCTTTGTGAGTATTCTTTTTCCTGGGAGTTAATTCAGGTAGTTTTTTTACTTGAACCATAATTCTAAACTATTTGTACTATTTAACATTGTTTATCAGAGATGCAACGTAAGCAGCCCCGAAACCATTGTCTATATTTACAACGGTAACATTCGCGGCGCAGCTATTTAACATTGCCAGGAGAGGAGTAATGCCGCCAAAACTGGCACCATACCCAACACTTGTCGGCACACCGATAACAGGACGTGCCACCATTCCTCCCACCACACTGGCAAGCGCTCCTTCCATGCCTGCAATAACTATAATCACCCTAGCGGCAGAAATGTCTTTTTTATTTCTAAGCAGACGGTGTATACCGGCAACACCAACATCATAAAGTATCTTTACATTATTTCCCATTATTTCCGCAGTCTCTTTTGCTTCCTCAGCAACAGGAATGTCCGAGGTACCTGCAGTTACAATTAATATCAGACCCTTCTTCTTTTTTGAGCGGGAGTTCTTAATAACTATCGTTCCGGCCACATCGTTATATCTGGCCTTTTTGAATTTCTGAGAAACACATTTATATATCTCCTCATTCGCACGGGTTGCCAATAAATCAGCCCCGTGCTTAATTATCTGGGTAGCAATT
>CAJXKT010000104.1 GCA_913055705.1 uncultured bacterium | reverse complement strand
TTTTTCTGATTTCGTCAATATAAGGTATATCAGGAATGCTTATAACGGCCTGGGCTTTGGCACATGGCGTGACCTGCCTGATACATTAAATGAAGTCCAAAATATTAATAAAGTAATCCATAAGTCTAACATATTTACAGGAAGCAATGTATCGGAAAGGGAGATAAAAGAGCTTTCAAGGAACTGGACACTGTATAATTATAAAGTACTACATTTTGCAACTCATGGCCTGATAGTAAATGAAGTACCGGAACTCTCGGCCGTGGTCTTATCACAGTTCGAAAAAGATGAGGGAAAAGAAGATGGTTATTTGCGAATAGAAGAGATTGTAGAACTGGACTTCCAGGCAGACCTTGTAACTCTGTCTGCCTTTGAGACCCACCTAACAAACTGGCGGTCAGGCAGGCTGGCGCCCGCCCGGATGACTCGGTCGGACGGGGGCAGGATTTATGGGGATGCGGGTATTATGGGGCTTACACAATCCTTTATTTTAGCCGGTGCTAATGCCGTCTCTATGTCCCTGTGGTCCGTAGCAGGCGAATCTACATCACAGTTCATGGCAACAATGTATGGCATGGTTCAGGAAAAAGGTATAAACTATGCAGAAGCCATAACAGAGGTAAAACGCCGGTTTATCAGCGGCGGCTTCGGAGAGAAATACAAAGCTCCATATTACTGGGCTCCGTTTGTGTATTATGGGCGCTAAAAGTTGCGAGTTAAAAACTTTAGTTCACTTCAAACTTTAAGTACTTTAAACTTTTTGTAATTTAAGATCATGTTAAGGTTTTCACTAAAATCTGCATTATACCAGGTACCGGGAATATGGTTTCTTATTTCCAGGTGCCGTCTGCAAATTGAGTATGACCTAACCAGGAAGAAAACTCATGATGAAGTATTTGGCCGTGCTCATGTTTTTACAAGACAACTTCTGAAACTTCTGGGAGTAAAAGTAGAGGTATCAGGTTTGGAAAACCTGATTAACAAACCTGCAATAATATGCCAGAACCACACTTCGATAATGGATATTCCTGCTATATTGCATACGGTAAATGGGAAATCGCTTTTCTGCGGTAAGGATGAGTTATTCAGGATCCCGGTTTTTGGTAAGGGGATTGAAACTTTGGGTATGGTTAAAGTTTACAAGGACGACAAAAAAACCTGGAGAGTACTGTCAGAAGCAGCAAAAAGAATAAAAGAAATTGAATTGGATAATGAAGCTTTGACTCCTTATTTGGTGATATTTCCGGAAGGTACTCGAACAAAAGATGAAGACTATAAGATGGGTGAATTCAAACGCGGCATGTTCAGTATTGCCGTGAAGCACAACCTGCCGATTATCCCGATCGCATCTTACGGCGGCCTGAACATCACACCCAAAGGTACATGGATTTTCAACAAAGGCACGATTTACGAAAAAGTCTTAGCGCCTATATATCCTGCGGATTACGGCGAAGTCAGTATTAAAGAGAAATCTATTCGGATTCAGAACGATACACGGAAGAGAATAAATGAAGGCCTTAACGAACTAATAAAAGTTCATGGTAATAAAAAGAATTTAATGGACGAAACTGCTATAGGTGGTAATTGGTTGACTGAACAGTGGGAGAAGTCGAAGTCCAGGAAGAGTGCAACCACTGAAGTCATTACTTGCCCTGAATGCGGCCAGAGGCTGCGCATACCAAGAAATGTAAATCTAAGCATTACGTGTCCAAGAACAAAATGTCAAACAGTTTTTGATCATATCGGGAAGGAATGATGGCCTTGGTGAACTGATTAAGGCTTATGGTAATAAAAAGACCGACACTAATTTCCCCCGGACAAACAGCGCCGAGGACAAGAGAGAAAGACGAATGACCATTGACTACTGACTAGCTTACTTGTGTTGGCCGTCAATGGAGTATTTCCCCGGGCCGATTAAAATCAAACTTAAGAATAGAATCCCTGCTTCCAGCGCATGCGAGTATGCAACGAAGGAGTCACTCTTGCCGATGTGCATGAACATTGCCACGACCATAGTGGCAAGCAGAGCGAAACATGCAGGGCGTGTGAAAAAACCCAGGACCAATAACAGGCCGCCTGCACATTCTGAAAATGCAGCCATAAAACCCCAGGCCATGGGAGCAAAGTCGACTCCCACGAACTTCATGACTCCACCGAGCATCTCCCATTTTTCCGGGCCGCCGATTAGTTTAGGCAGGCCGTGCATTATAAACATGACGCCAATGCCTATTCGTAGAATGAACAGGCCTATATCACGGTACTTATCTAAAAAACGTAAAACCATAGCTTTCTCCTTAACTTAATTTAGTTTTTATTTTTCATTGCCGGTCATGGCCTGGTAGATTTTGTGCATGCCGGTTATATTACGATGTTCAAACAACCCCAGATAGCGAATATTATAATTCCCCTTTTTTAATACATCGTTGTGCAATGCTTCAGTAATGAAAATACGATCGATTGATGGAAACTCTTCTTGTGAAATACCATCTTTAACGACTACAAGATCATCTTCCTTAAGTCCCTCTATACGGAAAGGAATGTTAATATTTGTTCCATGACGGTCTCCATCAGGCCTGACTCTGACCTCACCAAAATGGATACCAAATCTCAGATGTATCTCAGGGCCGTCCGCAACATTGGAATTGTATGTGTTTACACTCTCCAGAACTTGGATTGCCGCATCCAACGCACTCTTTGAATTGGGAAAACAAACCAGGAACCCATCACCGGTACCCTTAGCGAAGGAAGATTTTTTGTCTTCGAATATGGGATACATTATACCTTCGAGAGCATTTTTGATAACGTAAGTAGCACTATCTCCGTATAGGTCCATCATTCTTGATGATTCACATATGTCAACTACCATGACCGCCTCCGGAATTTCCCTGCCGCTGCCGGTCGGTTGATTTATTGTCTTAATACGACCCTTTATATCTTTGAAGTTACTGTCACTGGCAGAAATCTTGTTAAACAGCCCACGTGCCTGATGTCTCAATCCCGCTTCTGCACAGGCATCAGCTAAATCATACATTTTTGATTTTACACGATCATCGGTACAGGAAAGTGCTGAATATTTTTGAACATGTTTTTCTGCAGTGTCAAGGTCCTTGATTTTTAACAAATGCTGTGCAATGAGATAGTGGGAATCACTCTCGTACTCTCCACCGGCTTCCGTCACATCCTGTAAAAGTTTAATGCCGCGATCATCGTCTTTTATTTCTGTTAAATAGATATTGGCCAGTTCATAGCGTACACGATTCAATTCGTCCCCGGCTAACTCTTTACCGGAAATCATATTTTCATAGACTGTAACGCGTTTATCGGAAAGCTGCTTTTTTATCTCCTCTATTTGTACAGGAACGTCAGGATATTGCTTTTCCAACGTTGTTAATCGATCCATCAACTTTACAGCTTCTTCGATATTTCCGTCTTCCAGAAAGATCGAGATTGATTTCTCGATCACTTTTATAATGACTGTCTGGTAAGCTTCCTTGTCCGGTGTGATTTTCAGGAGTTGTTCAGCACCACGAATAGCATCTGAACACTTTTTGTTTTTTATTTGCATCTTGATAGAGTCTATGAGTTCTTTCTCGTATGTGCCGAGATCTTTGGTCAGCGCATCGTATAACATGCGATATCTCTCTTCATGCGGTTCATCTAACTTAATGGCCTCCTTTATACATTTTATAGCCTTTGGATATTCCTTTAAGTTCCGGTAAATCTTACTCAGGAAAACGTGTAGATATGGATTGCCCGGTTGTTTGTCAATTTCTTCCCTGGCAACTTGCATTGCTTCTTCATATTTCCCGGAACAGCAATACAGATTGATGAGGATATACAGGAACTTTTCACTGGCCTTTCCTTTTGTACGTAAAGATTCATAGTTTGCAATTATGCTTTGTACATTTGTTGTCTCACTAAAAGCTTTGAACAATCCCGCATATGTTCCCTCGTTTAAAGGATCAATGTCAACGAGATCGAGTAAGCCATTGGTTGCCTCTTTGAAATGACGCGGGCAGTTAGTAAGCATATCTGTATATTCTTTTGCGGCGCCTTCGTAATTCTTTTGCCGGATTAAAATCATGGCGGTTAAAATGTACTTTTTTGAAAAATAGGAACCTAAAACCTTGAGGCGATCAAATATTTCCAGGGCCTCTTTGTCTTTGCCTTGAATATAGTAGATTTCTCCCAGGACTTCATTGTACCGCATATAGCGCATACTATATTTATTAGATAAAACCTTGAGGTCTTCTGTAGGTATTACCTCATGAATCTTATCGCAGCAAGCAAGCGCCTGGTCATAATTTTCTTTGTTGAAGTAGGCATATGCAAGATCATTCAGGACTTTAACGCTCTGCGGATCCTGCTTGAGTTCCATTTCTCCGTATTTAATGGCCATATCCCAATCACGTTCCGATATTGCTTTTTTGCGATTGTCTTTAAGTTCGGACATAATCCAAATCCCCTGATGTGTTAATGTTACTCATCTAACTATGGAGTATTGAAATGCTTAGATATGATTTTCTTGTTGTGATACGACACTGATTTTATACACATTGTTGATTTAAAATGCAAGAGTGAAAAAGTGTCTGGGAAGAGGTGTATACGAGGTGTATATAGTAATTAATTAGTGAATTAATCCTGGATAATAAAAACCGGTGTTTTTTTGATTATGTAAGGAAATTACGTAAAAAAACTTGGCGAATTCAATTATGTTCTAAGAATTCGATTGTTCGTTCTTCTGACCAGTAACTCTTGTCTTTTTTAAATTGTATAAAACCGACATGGCCGCCTGATCCGGGCATCTCTAAATAGACATATTTGCTGTTCGATGTTTCTTTGACCGGATAGCAGCCATCTGCAATAAACGGATCGTTGAGGGCATTTACAATTAATGTTGGAACTCTAACCTCCGGAATATATTGATTGCTGCTGCATTTGCTCCAGTAATCTTCTGCATTCTTAAAGCCGTGGAGCGGAGCAGTGTATCGGTCGTCATAGTCCTTAAAGTTTTTTATTAAATGATAATCGTCATCGTTTATCAGACCGGGCATCAATTCCATTTTAGCCCTGATTTTTTGATGCAGGGTTTTTAGAAACTGCCTCATATATATTTTGTTTGTAAATTTGGCAAGTTCCCATGTACTTGCCTTTAGATCACAGGGAACCGAGAACACGACGGTCTTCTCTATTTTGCTGTTAATCCGACTGCCTTTGTTACCAAGATAAACCAGTGATAAGTTGCCTCCCATACTGAACCCTATTAATACGATTTTCTGATAAGGCATAGTCTTTACTGCATGTTCAATTACAAATTCTAAATCATCGATTGTACCACTATTATAAAAACGTAACTGGCGATTTATCTCTCCGGAACAGGATCTATAATTCCATGCCAGGGCGTCCCAGCCATTTCGGTTAAGCATCTTAACCATTCCTACAACATAATGGCGGTGTGAACTACCCTCTAAACCATGAGAAATAATAGCTAATTTTTTGCTTCCTGTTTTCGACCAATCGATATCCAGAAAATCATCGTCACGTGTGTAAAGGCGTTCCCTCTGATAAAAACCTGTATCGAATTTTCTGAACAGTGAGGGATAGATTGATTGCGCATGTCCATTCTGAAGAAGAAATGGAGCCTGATAATTGGATTTGCTTAATAGTGGCATTATGGTTTTAAAGAACTGTCATTAAACACGGCAGTATAAAGATATTGTAAAAATCAATATTGGTTTTATATCTTACTCGTTTCTCATGATATAACAAAATATATTACTTGAATCCAAAAACAGATAAACATAATATATTGAAATGAATAGATTGGAAAAGACAAGTCTGGCCGCAGGCTTATTCTTTGGTGCTACCGGGGTTATTCTGGGTGCAGTGGGCAGTCATGCCTTAAAAGAGCATCTGGCAGGAACATTAGAGATTTTTCGGATAGGGAACAGATACCAGATTTACCATGCTCTGTTTTTACTGATATTGGGATTATTACAAAGTAAGTATCCGGGGAAATTAATGAGCTTGTCTATCTACAATACAATAGGGGGTATCGTGTTGTTTTCAGGTTCCTTATATTTGGTCACACTTGCGAAAATCAAGGTCGGAATGGTCACGCCACTAGGATGTCTGCTCTTGATCTCAGCATGGATCATGCTCTTGATACATGTATTAGCTACGAAATCACAATCTAAACATTCCCCGGACAAAAAGCGCCCCTGCCCGCCAGTTTGTTAGGCGGGGAGGACTTTCCCCAACTCCACCAGGAACAAACTGAATAGATTACCTTTGCGGTATTTGATGAAATGGTGGATGTCTTAGCAGAACACACGGAATAGTTTACTTAAGACTTATCTTTAATTCTCTCCTTCGGTTTCTCATGTTTTACGGGTTTTACGACTATTCTATTTCCCTTTACGTCTGTGACCTTAATCCTTGTATTCTTTGATATCATTTCGCCTTCTGAAATAACATCTACTTTATCACCTTTGATATTTGCGATTCCTGTTAGTTCAAATGTCGTAATGGCAACACCTTCTACTGATAAAAGGTCGTCTGGTCTGTCTGTGGCAGGAGAGCGGCCCTTTTCCAAATCTATCACCCTAAATCTTAACTGACAAATTTGTATCTCCATAACAAGTAAGATTACAAAAATAGAGCCAATAAGAATTCCAATTGTATATACTTCTTGAGAAACGGCAAGTAATGGTATATTTGTCATGTTCTCTCTCCTCTCTTATGACTTGAATAAACTATTATTTTAATAGCTAAAGGTCGTTAGAGTACTACTCTAAAAGCTATTTGTCAATTGAAAATTTCTTTAGGTGCCGTTTATTGGACGAGGTTAGAACCTCTTAAAAACAAATCAAAACAAGAGGTTGTGGAAGAATTATACGCTGGATATGAAAAGATGGGTGAGTGAGGGGATTCGAACCCCCGACCCCCAGAACCACAATCTGGTGCTCTAACCAACTGAGCTACACTCACCA
>CAJXKT010000103.1 GCA_913055705.1 uncultured bacterium | reverse complement strand
CTTGATGTCATCTCGGTTTTGGCAAGCTCAGCCGCCTTGCCCATTCCAACAATCGCCGGTATATTATCTGTACCTGGCCTCAGGCCGCCTTCCTGTGCGCCGCCTTTAATTATGGAAACAATTTCAGTTCCCTCTTTTACATACAGGGCGGCAATGCCTTTTGGGCCGTAAAATGTGTGCGACGTCAGGCTTAATGAATCTGCACCAAGTTCCTGAACGTCCACGGGAATAACTCCTGCCGTTGCAACGGCATCGGTATGGAATATAATACCCTTTTCCTTCGTTATCTTTCCTATTTCCTCTATAGGCTGGATTACGCCTATCTCATTATTTGCATGCATAATTGAAACAAGGAACGTGTCCTTGTTTATGGCTTTGGCAACATCTTCAGGGTCTATCAGGCCATCTTCGTTTACCTTTATATATGAAACCCTGAAACCATCTTTCTCCAGTTCTCGTGCAGTGTATAAAATTGAGTAATGCTCAATCTCTGAAATAATTATGTGTTTTCCTCTGTCTCTATTTGCGAGGGCTAAACCCCTTAAAGCCAGATTATTTGCTTCACTTCCCGTAAAGGTAAAGATTATCTCTTCAGGTTTGGCATTAATCAGGTCAGCGACCTTTGCCCTTGATTCGTCGACGGCTTTTTTAGCCTTGAGTCCATATGAATGAAGGTGGGAAGATGGGTTACCAAAGTTTTCTGTAAAAAAAGGTAACATTTCTTCTACTACCCTTGGATCAGTAGGTGTCGTAGACATGTGATCCATATAAACTTTGCGCATTGTAAGTTCCCTTCTGTGATCCCCAGTATTATCAAATCTTAATCTTCGTGATATTTATATGTCTCGTACTTCGCGGATTAAGTAAATTAAAAGTATTAGTCCTGTACAGTCATTGGCTGTCCGCAACACTCTAAGGTGCCGGCGCCGCCTTCTTTTACCTCAACTATAGCGCCACATATGTCACATTCATAAACTTCATTGGCTTCAGTTGTCATCTTTTTTCCTCCATTTTCTGCTATTAATTATACTAACAATTTCCCTGCAGTTATCAGGAAATATTCTCCTACTGCTATCATTAGCCAGCCAAAGAATTTCTTGATAATTATACTCCAATTTCCAGTTTTTGGCAGACTTGACATGAAACCAGCAAACGTTCCTACAATTATTAAGAGTGTTCCCAGTCCTATAGAAAAAACAAAAAGTAAGCCTACGCCGTAAGCAACGTTTTGTTTTGCCGCAACATAAGTCAGGACGACACCAAGCACAGGTGCTGTGCATGGTGCGGCAACGGTTCCTGCAAGAAGCCCAACCAGGAATGCACCGATACGCCCTCCAGCCTTTTTACCGGGTTGTCTGCTTGCTAAAAAGGAGGGAATTGGCAGTGTAAAAGCATCTAACATCGACAAACCTAAAAAGATGAAGATGTTGGCCACAACAATATAGAGTATGGGGTTTGTGCTGGACGACCCGAAAAACTGCCCGGTCAAGGCCGCAAACGCTCCCAGGGCGGCATATGTTACTGCCATTCCTAGTACATAAAATAGAGAAAGAGAAAGCCCCTTCAGTTTGGAATCACCACTGCGGCCTCCTATATAAGCGATCGTTATAGGTATCATCGGGTATACGCAGGGCGTGAAGCTGGTGAGTACACCTCCCAGGAAAACCGCTATAAAAGCCAGTAAGGGGGACATACTGAGGTAGCCATCCAGACCTTGTAGAAATCCATCCATATTATTTCCTTAATTATAAAAGACCTTCAAGTTTTTGTTGAAGCTTACTCTTGCTTGTTACTCCCACCAAAGTTTCCTTTACTTCGCCATTACTGAAGATTATGAGGGTGGGCACAGACATAACACCATATTTTACTGCAAGATCTTTGTTTTCTTCTACATCTATATCTACTTTTGCAAACTTGACCTTTCCATCGAATTCCTGAGCTAATTCACCCAGGATAGGTGTTTGTGTCTTGCATGGGCCACACCAATCTGCATAAAAGTCTACCAGGACAGGTGAATCCGCCTGAATAACAGATTGCTCAAAATCTTCGTTAGTTACTGCCGTTAAATTTGACATTCTTGAATATTCTCCTTTCGTAATGTTTTGTCGATAAGGATGTCATTTTTAAGCTGAAAATTGCCTTCCTTAAGAATATGATTTGTCAGACAACCTGCAGAAATGACATACTTTAGAATACAAATCGTTCTAAATTGTGTTCATTTCATTTTATTCAGTAATACGGAAAAAGCAAGTAAAACTTGAGCTATATGACAATACCGATAAATAGAAGCGTCTATTCAGACGACAATTGATAGATATGGACACTTGCCCAAGAAGGTGAATACGGAACAGGCTATGAAACTTGATAATGCCCTTAATTTTACAGAGCATCTTGGTGAGGACTTTCCCACCGGAAACCCAAAACCCGGTTGATTGACGATTGCAAACTATTAACAAAATAAGCCTTAACTTTAGTCACTTTAGTTCACTTCACACTTTAGGCACTTATTTATCCTTTTAGTCACTTCAACCGAAACAATTCTGATGTACCCGGTGCTCTTGCAGCCAGAAGCGTACCTCCAACTACCGCTATTGGCAGAACAAAACTTGACAGGAACGGAATAGCAAAAAGAAAAGATAATATCGCCCCAAAACCGGTACACGCATAAATGTGATTCCACAGGAATTTAGCCCCCTCTCTAAGGCCTATGCTCCTCCTGGTCTGCGGATAGCTGATATACTGGAAAGTGACAAGCAGAAAGGCGAGTATGAATGCAAATACGTTTACAACCGGTACCCAGCAAAATATTATGGCAAAGACAGCGGCAATGAATGCTGTTGCTGTCTTAAACAGATCAATTCCGATAAGCTGAACATTCTGTTTTAAAGATTTGTTTGTAACCGGCGGCAATGGAGTTTCAGTAAACTCTTCGGACCTCTTTGCCAGTATATCATTAAAAGGGGAAGCCACAATACTGCTGGTAAAGATAAATGTCAAAGCCGCAACCATCCACAATATAATTTTACCAGACAAGACGAAAAACCAGCCTATCCAGCTGTCAGGGCCGAAGCCAAGCCCGGCAACACTCTCTTGAAGAAGCGCAACCGCCCAATCCTGTAACTGGCTTATTCCGTATATAAAAAGTATAAACGTCAAAACCAATGGAAGTGCACTCCAGAATAAGAGAGATTTATTGATAAATATCAACTTTAGAGCCCGGTATGGAAGGGTAAACCCGAACCACAGGGAACGGGTTCTGTGAAAAAGTTTCTCAGGAGGAGTTGTATTCATTTAATGTTTTCAATGATATCTGTAATGTATTGGATGATTACATTACCATTTGTAGATGAAAAAAGCAATTGGGAACAAAGGCAGGTTTCACCGCGCCCGCCTAGCAAACCGGCGGGCAGGGTCGCTAAGAACGCAAAGGGGAAAAAGGCCTCTTGCTTCTTGTAAATCGTAACCCGCAACCCGTCTGTCCGCCGGTCTGTTAGGTGGGTTTGTTAGGCGGGCAACTCGTAACCCGTAACTCGCTCCTCGCAACTCCCTTAATTCCTCAATCTGCTTTTATCTGCGTCCCATTATCTTCTCTTTTTCCTATTGCTTCCAGTCGCTGATCTGGGTATCATACTGCATTATATTTATAAAATACGGGCTTGAGGAGTTTATTATGAAACTAAGAATTATGTTGTTTTCTGTTTTAATGCTGTCTGTTTTTTCAGGTATTACCGTTGCGCAGGATACTGCCAAATGGTCGGAGTCTCAAAAGTTCAGCTATATACTCGGTACTCAAATTGGCAATTTCAGTAAGCAGAGTGAATTAGAAGTGGATGTAGAAATGTTTACTAAAGGGTTGAATGATATGGCAAAGGGGGGCGAACTTGCCCTGCCACAGGACGAGGTTAATTTATTCATGACAGCTCTTCAGCAGAAAGCACAGGAGAAAATCCAAACTGCGATGAAAGCTGCAGGTGCTGAGAACGTCAAAAAAGGCCAGGCTTTTCTTGATGCCAATAAAGAGAAGGATGGTGTTAAGGTAACCGCTTCCGGTCTGCAGTACAAAGTTGTAACCGAGGGAGGTGGTGCTAAGCCTGTGGAGACTGATAAAGTTAAAGTGCATTATAGCGGTACTTTGATTGATGGTGCAGAGTTTGACAGCTCATACAAACGCAATCAGCCGGCGGAGTTTAGATTAAATCAAGTCATCAAAGGGTGGACTGAAGGATTGCAGCTTATGACAGTTGGTAGTAAGTACGAACTTTATATCCCTTCGGGATTGGCTTACGGCCCAAATGGCCCGCCAAGCATAGGACCTGATCAGACACTGATTTTCACCGTGGAGTTGCTTGATATTATAGCCCTGTGAGATCCCTCCCTGTCTGCCGACAGGCAGGGGTAGGCAGGAGTTAGAGTACAAATAAGGGACAGACGCTAATTAAAAATAGTGTCTGTCCCTGTTTTATTCTAATCTGTGTTTATCTGCGTCTTATCTGTGGCTGAATTCCTTTTTTCTCTTTTCGTGCTAATTCGTGTCTAATGACTAGCTTAGACGCGGATTTCCCCGCCTGTTCTTATTTTTACAACGATTTTCTTAGTGATCCATCAATAGTATAATATTCCTTACCGGTAGAAATACTTTTATAAATAGCCAGGGAGGTAGTGTCTTTCACTCCTTCTTTAATTCGTTTTTTTACCCTTTTCCTTATCAGGTCAATATCTCCCATGGCACAAAGCCAGTCATCTTCCACTTTTACATATGCACCTTTTCGACTATCCTGGCCATATCCTCTAAATGTTTGTACAAGCTTATCAAGATCTTTACTTGATTTTAATAGAGGAGAAATTAATTCCGGTAATAACCTTCTTGCAATTTGTTTCATTAAGAAAAAGACACGAGTCTTGTCACTGCTTTCTAAAAAAGATTTATTTTTAAATGCGTTCGATGCAGCATCAACCCACAAATCTCTTAAGTAATTTAATTCAGCCTCTTCAAACCATCTTTCGTCTTGAGGGATTTCCTCTTCCTTCGTAACCCGGCCGTGTTGCCGAATGCATTCGTCTGTTATATGTGATGTAAGTGAAATAATTGTTTCGTCACTAACTAACTCTAAAATTATCTTTTTACTGTTTTTTATTGCCTGGCCTTGTAAAACTTCTTTTACAATTATCCAACATTGTCGAGTAGGCGCCAATGTAAACATATCCCTTGGTTTAGCTTCAAGTTCATTAAATTCTCTAAGTTCAATCATCTTTCCGATATGTTGTATAAATTCCAAAGGATCTTCAGGCATTATTTCTCCCAGGCTTTGTCTTATTAAATCAATAAGACGTTCTAATTTTTCTGGTGTACAATAATCATGAGTTAGTTTAGCCCGTTGCCCTGGAACCTCTATAAAAGCCTTTACATCCTTAGTAGACACTTCTTCTGTTGGCAAACCATAGCTTATGGCTATCATAAGACGGTCATTAGATGCAATTCTCCCTTCTTGAGAATATTGTGTTTGAGACAAATGTCCGAATCCGGTTCCCGCAAGTAAAGGAAACAATTCTTTTAATAGCCTTTCAATATATGATCTCTCCGGTTGGTCAATTTTTCCAAGTTCTTTGTTTCTGTCATCCTGGAATTTTTTGATATTCTCTTCCGGCTTATCAGATGAAAAATCAATTTCAGGAGGTATTCCTGTATATGCACTAGGATTAGAGATAATATGCTCATACACTGATGGCGCTTTAATTGCCAATGTTTCCAGGCCGAACAAGTCTGTAAACGCAACCTCACCTCGTGTAGCTTTCTCAATAAAATAGAGCCTGTTGAAAATTCGTTTAATTTCTCTTGGGTTTTTTATAATCGGCTTGATACAAAGGTTATAAATCTTTCCAAGCCGATTCTGGTCACCGGGAAAGTGTTGGGTGAGGTTGGCATCTGAAAGGTTGTTTAACTCTTCGATTGCCAATGCGTGCAGATCAACAATGCTGATCTTAGGTAAATTTAGACGTACCTGAATAATTTTATCAAGGTATTTCTCGGGTTCGTTGATTTCGTGTGAACTTAATGCTTCTATTACGTATTGTCTTTCAAACGCTAGTATAAATACAGTACGTGGAAATTCTGATACAGCCTTAACAGCCCTGATCATTTGAAAAACCTCATCCGGAGGTAGTCTGTCCAGGTCATCTACAAATACTAATATCGGTTTCTTGAGGCTTTTCAAAGCCTTGATAGCTGAGCTCTTACGCTGCTCTATACTTAATTCTTCCAGTTTGCTTTTGCTTCCAGTCCCCTTAAATGCTTTTTCAACTAAAGATGTCCATGGTTCAGTTCCGGGTACCCATTTCATATCTGCAAAAATTTGAGAATAAGCTAATAAGTGTTTTGCTGCACTCTGAGTTTTATTTGCCCCATCTGATAAGCCAATAGCTGACGCAAATTGTACTAAGAATTCTTGAACTAGATTCTTGGCGTTTCCTACAAGCCAGGGATTAAAATCAAATGTAATAGGTTTATTAACTTTGTCACTCTCGAGGTGCTTTTTTACCAAATTTAGAACTGATGATTTCCCGTAACCCCATTTACCTTCTATCGACATGACTACACTTGAAGATTCCGGGGATAATATCAGGGTCTCTGCAAGGCGGATAGAGAATTTTTCCCTATTTAGCCTGTCAGGCGAGTCTTGATCTCCTTTAATTGGTAAATCTGAATGAAATTTATCCATGATTATATTATGTTGATGTACTTGTTATTGCACTTTCATTTCGGATATTATAGAAAATTGGGATTGTTTTGCAAGGCAAAATGGTAAAAAGAAGTACCAGTGAAAAGATTTGTTCACACTTTTACACCTGAAGAACCTACCACTTGTCATAAGTCCTGATATGGTATATGGAGGATAGGGGATTCGAACCCCTGACCTTTTGAATGCCATTCAAACGCTCTCCCAACTGAGCTAATCCCCCATGTATTTTCATAAGTATATGATGTGCTTCATCATATAGAGATTAATAA
>CAJXKT010000102.1 GCA_913055705.1 uncultured bacterium | reverse complement strand
GGTATAAGGTTACTGTTATAGCTTATTGGATGGAAAATCTTAAAGAAGATGAATTTCAAGCTGGATATACTATTAAAAGACTGCGGCTCACAACAAAATCATGGACTAATAATTCTATAGTACAGGTATTTAAGTATCTTGAGTTTTTATTCAAAGGCTTGTTGACTATAAATAAAATTAAACCCAAAGTCTGCCATGGTCACGATCCCAGTGGTCTATTTATTGCCTATTTTGCAAAAGTAATTTTGAATTTTATTAAGAGTAAACTCCGTTAGAAAGCTTTCAGAAGGATTTAGAAACAGCTAAAAAAATTATCGAGATAGAAAAATTATATTGAATACCTGTGAATAAACCTTTTGAGCCCACCGTCAATATTATTGTCCTTAACTACAATGGAAAGGATTTGCTTGCAGAATGCCTTCCCTCTATAGTTGAAGCATCTCATGTGTCGAGATATTCCTGTAAAGTTACGGTAATTGACAATGTCAGCATTGATGACAGTGTAGAGTTTGTGAGGGCAAACTTTTCTGATGTTGAAGTTGTTGAAGCAAAAGAGAATCTTGTGCTATGTTCTTATAATGACGCCTTAAGGTCTACAAAAGATGATATAGTAATACTGCTGAATAATGATATTAAGGTTAAAAATGACTTTGTTGATCCATTGATAGAACTGTTTAAGCAAGAAGATGTTTTTCTGGTAAGCCCAAAATCATATTTCTTTGATGGAAGATATGAAGGTGGGAAAAGCTATGCGTTTATGAGATATGGTATATTCGGGACAGACCATTATTTCAAGGAAGATTGTGAACAGGCTGATGAAGAAAGTTATACATTTGCATCAGGATATGGGGCCTTTGACAGGGAAAAATTCCTTGAACTGGGAGGTTATGATGACCTTTATCTTCCAGGTAGACTTGAGGATGCGGACCTTTGTTTCAGGGCATGGAAAAGGGGCTACAAATGCTATTATCAGCCTGAGAGTGTGGTATATCATAAAGGTGCTGAAAGCTTTAATGATAATTTTGGAGTGAGTGGTACACTTGTAATAACCTTTAGGAATGTGTTCCTTTTTATGTGGAAAAATATTTCATCTCCACTGTTTTTAATTGAACACATAGTGCTGTTATTGCCAAGATTGATATTTGCGTGTCTCAGAGGACAGACTGAGTTTGTATATGGATTCCTAAAGGCAATACCCTTGTTGCCACGAGCGTTGAAAAAAAGAAACATTGATAATCGTTTATTGAAAGACAGGGATATATTTAAGATAGTTGGATAAACCTGCAATATGCGAAAGGTACCATGTTAGCCTGGATTTTGTGTTATGAACAATAATTCTTCACTTGATGCCTTATTTATCTTTCCCCCGTTAACATTATATGAAAGATACGGGGAGAGAAAGGTAGGGAATGTGGGAGGGTTTCTGCCTCCACTGGGAATATCTTATATTGCATCTTTTCTTCGTCAAAGTGGCTATAACGTTGATGTGATTGATGCCTTATCTCTGCAAATGACGGAAGAAGAGATAATAAACGTAATAAAGGCAAAAGATCCTAAGGTGATCGGCCTTTCTTCTCTGACTCCGATGTTTAATAGAGCTGTGCAGCTTTCTAAGAAGATACAGGAGTGTTTTCCTGAAAAGCTTATAATTATTGGTGGACAGCATGCAACGATAATGACCAGGGAAGTTCTGTCTGAGAATGAGTGTTTCGATATAGTGGTTTGTGGGGAAGGTGAGAACGCCGTCTTGGAGTTGGTGAGCTCATTCAGAGCATGTAATTATGACAAGAAGGAATTATTGGGAAATGCGGATGACTTGTCAAAGATTAAGGGTATCGCTTTTCGCAATTGTAGTACGATAGTTCAAAATCCAGCCGGTGACCATATAAAAGATTTAGATACGCTGCCTTTTCCTGCATGGGACTTGTTGCCGATGGAAAAATATATACCTCTTCCCAATCAATATTTGAGGCAACCTGTTGTACATATGATTACTACCAGGGGTTGTCCATTTGTATGTAGTTTCTGTTCATGTAATGCCGTATTCGGGAGAGCAATTCGTTCTCATAGTCCTCAAAGGGTAATTGAATCTATAAAGCATGTTATGGAAAAATATGGCACAAAGGAGATTTCGTTCTGGGATGATACTATAACAGTGAACAAGAAGTGGATTAGGGATGTGTGCAGAAGGATGATTGATGAAAAACTGGATATTACATGGACCTGTCTTTCACGCGTAGATACCATTGACCGTGAAATGGTGAGTTTGATGAAGAGAGCAGGATGCTGGAATATATTCTTTGGCTTTGAAGCTGGAAACCAGGAACTCCTGGACAACATAAAGAAGGGTATAAAGGTCGAACAAAGTAAAAAGGTAATGAAATGGATGAAGGAAGAGGGAATAGAAGTTCGGGCATCATTCATGTTGGCTCTCCCCGGTGAGACGCCTGAGATGGCGGAAGAGACAATCAAGTTTGCTATTGAACTTGATCCTGATTATGCTCAGTTCTCAGTAACAACACCCTATCCTGGTACCAGTTTATATGATAACGTGGAACAATATGGTAGTCTTTCTAAGGATTATTCCAAGTATAGCCTGTGGAGTCCGGTTTTTGTACCTTATGGATACAAGGATAGTGACGAAGTTGCGAAGATGGAAAAGAGGGCTATCAGGAAATTCTATTTCAGGCCTAAGTTTATTTACAGCAAATTCAGCAGGATAAAATCATTTGAGGACATGAAAAGATATTATAAAGGTTTTAAAATGGCAATTGGGCTTGGTAGATAAAGAATACATTTCCCCTTTTATGATTTAAGAATTCACAAGATAATGAATTATTCAATAATAAAAGATAAGTATTTGTGGGCTATATTGATTATTGCAATAGTTGTCAGATTGTATTCGGGATTTACTACCTTTGTAATCAGTACTGATGCCGTACAGTACATTGATCAGGCAAGAAATTTTGTAGAGGGAAGGTTTGACAGGATAGACTATTCTGAGACAGTTGGTTTTGAATCGTCATACCATCCTTTATATTCGTTTCTTATAGCAGTATTGTTTCAGTGCATAAATAACTACGAAATATCTGCAAAGGTTGTATCAATAATAATGGGAGTGTCTCTTGTTACTGCTGTTTATGTAATAGGTAAAAGAATCTTTGATTCAAGGATTGCTTTTTTCTGTGCACTTATTTTGTGTTTTCACCCTTATGCTTCAAGATTATCTGCAGAGATTCTGTCGGAATCAACGTACTTATTTTTCTTTACTCTGGCAATCGGCCTGGGATTCTTTGCACTAAATAATTACAAGCCTCTCTATTTTGTGGGTACGGGTCTAAGTTCTGCATTTGCATACTTAACCAGGCCTGAAGGCGTAGGCGTATTAATGATAGTAGGGTTTTTCACTGTATTCTGGAAGCTCTCAAGTTTAAGGGTTTCTCTGTCGAGGAGATTATGGTGTCTGGTTATTATGCTGCTGGCATTTTCTTTCATGGCATCTCCATATTTGATATATATCAAGAAACAGACGGGTCATTGGGCATTGACCAAAAAGAAGAATGTAACCGAACTGTTGGGCTTCGAGAATATCTCATCTAAGCAGAATGTTGGGAGCAAGGCTGTTGAAGAGAGCGCAGAAAGTACTTCAGATCATGGTACAGTTAAAAAGAGTGAAAGAGGTGTCTCAAATTACAAGACAGTACTGGCAAAACCCTTGGGAAAGATATGGAGTCTAGGTTCTAGAAAAGAGAAAGATATTCTGATGTTTATGATAAGTAAATTTATTTCTACGTATCATCCTCTTTTAATCTTGCTTCTTATTCTTGGCATAATAACATATAAAAGAATACCCAGGCTAGGGAAGCCCGGCATATATCTCGGCCTGATTCTTGCCTTTTATATGTTCATTTTGTTTGCGCTGGCAGTAGTCTTTTCATCTGGTGAGCATTATTATCTCAGCCGAAGGCATTTGATGCCATTGGTTATACCTACAATGTTCTGTTCTGCGATTGGAATACAGACATTGAGTAATTGGGTTGAAAAACGTTCTGTTTCTCCTTCAACAAGATATAGATGGTTCCTTGACGCAAAGGTTATTATACCCATAATAGTTATTTGTGTACTGTTGCCAAAGACATTGAAATTTCACAGGGCAGAAAAAATAGGTACAAAGGAGGCCGGTTACTGGCTTAGTGAAAATGCACAAGAAGATACGTCTGTAATTATGGGAATATCTCCGAGAATGGCTTTTTATGCAGGAGGTAAGCATGTTTTTATGAGTCCAGGTAGTTATGGCGAGATGATTGTGCACGCACGGTCGTTAAGAGTTAATTACCTTGAGATTTATAAGGAGAAAATCGCCAGAACATGCCCGGATTTCTTTGAGTCTATTAATGATGAGGACATTGAACTTGTTTATCAGCATAAATATGAAGGTAAATCAAAAGAATTGAATTTGCTTTTATATAAAGTGCTTTATGGAAATGAATGAGAAGCTGACCATAGTGGTTCCTGCCTTTAACGAAGCAAAAAAGATTGAGGCTACCGTAAATGAGGTTACAGGATATTTAAGCGGGAAGGGATATGGTTATGAGCTTATTATTGTTGACGATGGGAGTGAGGATGATACTCTTGATATAATTAAAAGATATAAGGCTATAAACAGTAATAGAAACATAAGAATATTAGAGAATGTTCATAATAGAGGAAAAGGTTATGCCGTGAGAAAGGGCATTAAGGAAGCAGCCGGAGACTATATCCTCTTTATGGATGCAGATAACTCAACAAGAATATATGAGCTTGAAAGGATGTTGCCAGGTTTTAAAGACGGCTTTGACATTATTATAGGCTCCAGAAGGCTGAAGAATATACCCAGTGATATCGTTATATCTCAGCCTTCATATCGTCATATTCTGGGTGAAATATATATATATATTTCACGATTGTTCTTTAAGATTAGTGTAAGGGATTATAATTGCGGCTTTAAGATGTTTAAAAACAAAGCGGCAAAGAAGATATTTTCCAAACAGATGATGGACGACTGGAGTTTTGATCTCGAGACTTTGTTCCTGGTAGAAAAATATTGTTTTAAGATTAAGGAGGTACCAGTTAATTGGAAACACTATAAAGGTTCTAAAGTCAGACCGGTATTGGATGGTATTAAATCTTTTGTAAGTATACTTATAATCAAGGCAAATGACATGGCCGGGAAATATAATTGATCTTTACCGAATTATTGAATAGGATTGAAATTATTGGATCAAACCTTACTTAAGATTATTCGATTATATAAGGCTTCTTTCAATATTAAGCTGTTTTTACTCCTTCGAAACCTTCATCTTTCTTACAACAGGGTAGAGAGCCTGGTACCGCGAAATGGTTTAATAATAGACTTGGGTTGTGGTTACGGACTCTTCCCGAATTTATTGGCTTATAAATCTCCGGAAAGGAATATTATAGGGATAGAGCTTTCTAAGAGGAAAATCAAATATGCAGACGTAGGGTTTACGAACACCGAATTTGTCAATGAGGATATTCAACAATTAGAGATTGTAGATTGTGATACTATTGTATTAGTTCATGTTCTACATCATTTACCTTCGTTTGAGAGCCAGGAAAAACTTTTGATGGAATGTTATGAGAAACTGAGGAAAGGAGCCAGGATTATTGTTGTGGAAATAGATCTCAGGCCTCTATGTAAATTCTGGTTTACCAAATTCATTGACCATGTCCTGTATTTTGGCGACAAATTCTATTTCCGGAATCAGGAGCAAACACGCGAATTATTAAGTAAAACCGGGTATAGAGCGGTCAATTCCTTTCCCTTCCATGAATATTCGATGTTATCACATTTTGTCTGTACCGGAATAAAGTGAACTTACTACTTCTGTCCATTTGAAATAACTATAGACTTCCTGTCTTATAACAAGAAATGAATAAAACGAGAAAATTACGAGAACTATTTAACTCCAATGAATTGATATCATTCGTCCCTGGAAAAATATAGAGAAAAACCTTTCTATAGCGTGGACAAATTTGAGTTTGCACTGTTTTCAGATTTACTACAGGAGATTATCAACTCAGATTTCCCCGTTTATGGCATGGAGGCTAACTCAGGGTGGCTTGAAATCCACTCTTTTGAAGATTATAAACTGGCATGTACAATTATTAAGTAAGTCTGCTCGTAGAAAAGGCAGTTCTCTTTCCCACCTTTAATACTCAGCAATTTCACACTCTTTATAAGTACAAAAAGTAATGGCAAATATAAGTGCTGTGGTAATAACGCATAATGAGGAAGATAATATAAAGGATTGCTTGCAGTCCATAAGTTGGGCGGAAGAAATTATCGTTATTGATGCTCACAGTGATGACAGTACCGTGGAGATTTCCAGGAAATTTACGGATAAGGTATATCTCAGGGAGTTTGACAATTTCAGTGCTCAAAAAAACTATGGTTTATCGAAGGCCAGCTTTGATTGGATACTATCAATAGATGCAGATGAGAGAGTCAGTGGTGGGCTTAGAAAAGAAATAGAAGAGATTGTTAAAGACCCTTCAACGGAAGAGAATGCGTTTTTTGTGATGAGATTAAACAATATGTACGGTAAGTTCGTGAACTTTGGGCAGCCTGATTACCAGCTAAGACTATTTAGGAAGGCAGTTGGAAGGTTTGAGCAGCCTGTTCATGAGAAAGTAAGGTTTACCGGTAAAGCTGGTTATCTTAAAAACGAGTTGATTCATTACAGCATGAAGAATCTTTCAGAACATCTTAAAAAGTTGAATCAATATACTGATTTTGAGATCCAGATATTGGCTGAAAAAGGAGTCAAAACTGATTTCTGCTATGTGCCGTGGTTTCTAATCATGAAACCATTATTGAGATTTGTTAAGAGTTACTTTCTTATGAAGGGATTTCGAGACGGGATTTACGGTTTTGTCTTGTGCATAAATGCGATGTTCCTGGAGTTTTTCAAGTCTGCAAAATATTGGGAAAAACATGTTACACAGGAAGTAGA
>CAJXKT010000101.1 GCA_913055705.1 uncultured bacterium | reverse complement strand
GAACTTTCCCGTGCATAACACTGTAACAAAACATGCGGAAAAAGTCAATAAAATAACGATTCAATAAGCGTGTTGTTCACTAAATATTTTTTTGATTGACTGTTCTGTAAAACTGTATAAAATATGACTTTGCAAGATTTCAATAATTTCTTTTAACCTATTGTGATTAAAGATCTTTCCCAGTCTGTTTATGTTACGATAGGGAGGTCATAATTGGTTACCCCGCACATCAAAGTTACCCGCTGTGAGTTATTAACAGTATATAACCATTTCCTGAAGAAATGAGGTTTTGAGAAGACATTATTGTTAAATATTAATTTTCAGCATAAAGATAGAATTACATTATAAAGGCTTAAGATATGACAGGTGAGGCAGTTAGGATGAACAGGCAGAGATTGGGGATATTTGTTGATGTACAGAATATGTTCTATTCGGCAAAGGCTCTACACCAATCAAAGATTGACTACAGCAAACTGCTACAGGAAGTTGTTGCAAATAGAGAGCTTATAAGGGCTGTTGCATATGCAGTACATAAACCGGATGTTGATCAATCAGGTTTTTCGGATGCGCTAAAACGTTTAGGATACGAAATTAAGTCTAAAGAATTACGTCTCAGACCGGACGGGACTGCCAAGGGCGATTGGGACATGGGGATTGCTATTGATACCATTGCAATAGCTCCTAAACTTGATACAATAGTGCTCGTTTCCGGTGATGGAGACTTCGTGCCCCTGGTAGAAATGTTAAAGGCACATGGCTGCCGTGTAGAAGTAGTATCTTTTCGTAAAAGCACTGCAGTGGAATTAATCGAGGCATCAACCCAGTATACGGCAATAGAAGAATCAATGTTATTTAAGGAAAAGAAATTCGTTAAAAATGGTGCGAGCAACTGAAAAAAAAGAATTGGCGAATAAACTGGTAGATTGCCAGAAGAAACTGGCCTATTCTTTCAAAAACATTAACCTGCTTGAGAACGCACTGACGCATACATCCTTTAAAACGCCTTTTAACCCCAGCAATGAAAGACTGGAATTCCTCGGTGATGCCATACTTGGAATGGTAATTTCTGAACATCTGTTTAAGAAGTTTCCGGATTATTCAGAAGGGAAATTAACAAAAATAAAATCTGTAGTAGTGAGTCGCGCAACGCTTGCTAAGATTGGGACGGAGATGGGTTTGAAAGAGTACATCTCTGTAGGAAAGGGGCTAAAGGAAAGTACTTCATTTCCAAAGTCACTTATAGCAAACGTTTTTGAAGCCATCATAGCTGCAATTTATATGGATGGAGGTTTAAAGGTTGCTTATGATTTTACGCTGAAAAGTCTGAAAAAAGAGATAAATATCGTATGCGATAATAAACACGATAAGAATTATAAATCCATTCTCCAACACTATTGCCAGAGGCAGCAGGGATATATACCCAGATACAAAATAATAAAGCAAAGTGGTCCGGATCACGATAAAACTTTTGAAGTAGTAACCCTAATCAACACTGTTGAACATTGCACCGGATTAGGAAGCAACAAGAAGGAGGCAGAACAGGTAGCAGCCAAGAAGACATTAGAATATCTATCCGTAGACATTGACTAAATAATAAAGGAAAATAACATGGAAAAACGAATAAACAAAAAGAAAATAGTAAGCATCTGCCCCTCAAGGGTTGCAAGGTCACAATGTCCGAGCATAAAGAAGACCAGGCAAATACGACGTGATTTATTCAGGTTGCAGAAAGACCCATCTATCACTGATAAGACAATCGATAAGTTACGTTTAAGGTTAAAGCAGAAAAAGAATCAGGGGATTGCAGTAGACTGCGAAGGTTGTCCGTACAATGTAGTTACAGAAACTGCTCCGGTAGCTCCGGTACAAGAAGCAACTACATAAGGCAGAGTTTAAATAAGTGTCTAAAGTTGGGATGGAATAACTGTATAAACCGCTTCTGTTTCCTAAACTTTAGGCTCTTCGACCTTATTGCCGGCGCTAGCTTGCGGTTCGCAATTAACCAGTTTGCCTATTTCGTCTGTAACCGCTAACACCTCTTCCTTGCTTAACTGAGGTTTTATAACTTCTGTATCCTTGTCATCTTTAACGTTATAAAGCACCAGGTATTCATTCCCGTTGGATTTGTGTGAAGTCTTCAGCTTCAGTATCTTTTTTCTCATCAGATACAGGGACAACACATATCTGAAATTTACCCTTGATACATCATTTTCGTTTTCGAGTTTATTAAACAAGTCATAGAAAACATCTATGTTTGCATACTTCTGCGCTATTTCCGGTTTTTTAGGTACTTTCGTCTTCCAGTGTGAGAAAATATCCCCCTCCCCCTTCTTATCCCAGCACTCCACGCAAAAGTCCTTCCTTGCAAAGGTGTTGTCTTCATCATAAAGTGCAGAGAGGTAGACCTCTTCTTCTGCAAACGTTCTTTCACATAGAAAGCAGACCTTAGAACCCTTATTAATATACCATTCCATCATTAAATGAATCCTCTCTTATTTCTGTATTACAACAGTCATTTTAGTCTTCACATAGTCAAAAAGATCTTGAACATCTTCATTTTTCAGTCGTACGCATCCATTCGACATTTCCTTACCGATCGAGTCAGGATCGGTTGTGCCATGTATACCATAGCCGTATAGCCCCTTCTTATCCTCAAAACCTATCCATCGTGTTCCTAATACGTTTTTCGGGTCGCCAAATTGATATATTCCATCCGGTGAATACCATACGGGATTTTTCAATTTATAATCAATAACAAATTTTCCCTCCGGCGTTTTGTCAGATTTGCCGGTGCCAACCGGATATTGCTTTATAAAGCGGCCATCTAATAACAGTGTCAACGTATAATCACTCTTATCTACTAATACTGTTACGTTGCCTTTCAGGATTTTCAAACGTTCGCCCACTTTAATACTTGTACGATGTTTATTGTTTATGCGCACAATAAATTCGTAATTAGTGTTATATTTAGATGCAATCCTTATCAGTGAATCACCTGGCCTTACCACGTAAATGAAAGCATCCGGACTGGGTTCATGGGAAAACACAAGTTCTGCATTCAGTCCATCAAGCTTACTCTTTATTTCGGCCCGTTTGGCATTGTCAGTTTCCGCAAAATATAAATCTGATAATTCATTTCTTGCTTCATATTTCTTCCCGTTCTTGAGATACTCGGAAACAAGCTTATAGGACTGCAAACCCTTCTTCACTTCTTTCTTGACGTCAGGGGCAATACTCTTTTCAGAAACTTCCACATCAGGTACTTTATCAAGATCATCTGTCGTAATGATAATATCGCCTTCTGTTATAAATTCTTTTTCCCCTTCGCCATAGATATTTTCTGTCGTATTAAAACAGTGAAACATGAGAAGGCAGGACAGGTTTATTATGATTATTCTGTAAATCAGATTCTTCATTCGGATTTTCTTTAAACAATTATTGATTTGGTACTTTGCATTGTAATAAATGTTACGACAATTCCTGGAGTTGCCTGAAAATAACACAGCATGATTTTGATGTCAAGATAAAACAGGATGGTGAACTTCTGAAAGACAGGTTTAAGTATTCCAGGATTTGTGGGTGATGGAAATATCCGGGATTTTATAATGCCCTTACAAATATATTTTCTGCAATGTCCTTATCCAGCGCCAATTGTGTTTCTCCATATTGAACAACAATACTCGGACGTTTTTGATGTATTGTGAGTTCGAGTCCGGGGATCACTCCTATTGCCGAAAGCCTGTCCAGGCTTGCATGAGATTTGGTTGTGACATATACCACCCTTACCTTTTCACCGGATTTGATTTCAGACAATGGATTTATTACAGGTCCCAGATTCTTTCTGGCACTCGTACAACATTCACCGGGTGGAATTTTCTTTCCATGAGGGCAGACAGCAGGATGGCCAAGCAATGTACAGATGCTTGCAATAATTTCTTCATTTACAAAGTGTTCAAACTGGCAGGCGCCGGCTTCAAACTCGTCACCGGTCATCTCCAATACGTCATTCAGAAGTCTTTCAGCAATACGGTGGCGCCTGATAATCAGCTTTGCCCGATTCTTCCCATTATCTGTAAAGGCGATTATGGAATCACTTAAATTAATCAACTTCTTCTCAACCATTTCACTCAAATATTTCTCTGCTATTTCATTGCCAAACTTATCATCCATAAGCGTACTTTCCACCTTGCCATGATCCTCCTCAAGCATCCATATATACTCAAGCATCTCTTCGATTTGTATTTCTTCAGCCATTTAAATCAACTCCTTACTAATATAAATTTTTTAAATTGACAGCCACTGTAATATGTATCTCAAGATTCCACCAACAAGGAACGCAAAAGGCAGTATGAAAGCAAGCATGAGAAATCCTGTCTTTACACCCCTTTCCTTTATCATTACAAAGAAATTTGCAAGGCAAGGCACAAAAAGCGTGATAACTACAAGTGCAACTATAAGCTGGTTTGGATCAATCATAAGGTCACCAGCCTTCTCCTCCAGTGCCTTGAAAATACTTACAACGGCATAATCCCTGCGAAGGAAACCCAGTATAAAACCACTCGTAGTCTCAATCGGCAAGCCCAGAAAATGCTTTACTACCGGCCTCGCCGCCATCTCAATGTACCTTAGAATACCAAGTTTAGTGAGTATAAACAATGCAAATGTACCTATCACAAACAAAGGTACCGCTTCCTTGAGAAACCACTTGGTTCTGTAATATGTTTTCAATAATATATTCTTAAACTTCGGTCTTCTGAACGGCGGCATTTCCATCAGGAAATCAGAGCTTGTTCCTTTGAGAAGCTTTGAAGAAAGATAACCTACCAGCAGCATTTGAGAAAAGATTGCGATAAAATAGATTGCCAGGTGTATACCGGAAACACTGCCAAGTATCCCTGCAATAACTCCCAATTGAGCCGAACACGGCACTGCAAGGGCAAGCAGTAGAGTGGAGATAATTCTTTCCTTCTTAGTATCAAGGATACGAGTAGTTAATGTTGCCATGGTATCACAGCCAAGCCCCAGTACCATGGGTAATACCGCTTTGCCGTTTAAGCCGATTACCTTAAACAACTTGTTAACCATCACAGCAAGTCTGGGCAGGTATCCACTGTCCTCCATAAATCCGAAGCTTATGAAGAAAAATCCTACAATGGGCAATATGATGGCTATGGAATAGGTTACACCCACCTGAATAATGCCTGCTTCTTCACCCAGGAACAACTCAAAGAAGAAATTATCAGGACTCATAAACTTCTGAGACAACAATCCGAGGTAATAATTGATTCCCTGAAAATTTACATGCGTAAACACATATTCAATGTCGGTGAATGGTATAAACACTCTGAAATTAAAACCTCCGGACATTTCCAGAGATGAACCAAAAATCTTGCTCTCTATGAAATCAACACAATCCCCTGCACCAAATTGCCCCACAATCTTATAAATGCCCCATAAGACCACGATCAACATTGGCCAGGCCAGGGCTGGATGCATGGTCAGGGAACCAAGAATGTCTGTTATCTTCCGGTTTGTCTTATACTCTCTCGAAAACAGGTAAAAAGAATAACAGCCAACAGATACTCCGCCTCCCGCCAGCCTCAATATCCATGACATCTGTTCACTTGATGTTATGTAACCCGAAGCCATAAACATCATCAGATCCATAATCTTTAATCCGATAAAGAAAGAAACCAGAGGCATAATGAAGAAGAAGAATGTATTTCTTGCTACTGTACCTGCTTTTTCTGCTTTTTCTTTCTTTTTTCCAGAACCTACTACTCCTTTCAACAAATCATGAACGTACTCGCTACGCTTTCTGATTATCATATAACTCAAAGGATGGCCGTATTGACTTTGCACTTCGTCCCTGATCCTGCGAACAGTTTCAAGAACCTGATTGTCGAGGTTCAATGTTTCTTCTAAATCCTCATCACTCGATAACAACATAATGGCTATGGCCCTTTTTCTCACAACAAGGTTGTCCGGCAGTAATTCCTCAATCCTTTTAATACCCTCCTCAATAGCCTCTCCGTAATATATGCTTGTCTTTGGGACCCTTACCGAGTTAACCGAGTTCCTTAATGCGTTGATTCCATACTTTTGAGTTGCGATAGTCTTTACCAGATCAACACCGAGTATTTCCTGTAGTTTATCAGTGTTAATGGACATACCTCTGTCCAGTGTCTCGTCCCACATATTCAAGCCTATGGATATTGGAAGGCCCATCTCAGCAAGCTGGGTTGTAATCATTAATCCTCTGTGTAAATTCTTGGAATCTATTATCTGGATTATCTTCTTCTCTTCATCTCTAAGAAGGATATCGCGTGCAACCCTCTCATCTTCCGAGTGTGAGATCAGGCTATTAGCCCCAGGAGTGTCAATCACTTCAATCTTATTGTTAGACCCTGCATACATACCTTTGGAAACCTCTACTGTAGTTCCCGGATAATTTGATACTGTCACGTACTTACCGGTAAACAATTCAAACAATACACTCTTCCCTACATTCGGGTTGCCAACAAGCGCAATTTGATAATCAATCTTCTTAGAAACAGGACTTTTTACTTCTGTGTTTTGCATTCTAAAACCTGGTATATGTAAGTTATATTTAGTAAATGGAATGTTACCACTTCAAATTTGAAACTGAGTCTCAATGTAAATATTTATAAAATAAGTGTTTGCGCTTGACATTAATTTCCGAAAATACTAAATTAAAGTTTAGTTGATATTGAGTCTCAATATTAATTAGTAGTATACGAATGTTTTATTTTATGTCAAGAAAAAATTATATGGTTGTTCTGTAAAGTCAATTCATTTTACATTTATATTTCTACACGCTTCTTGCCTCTTTTCATTGTGTATTTTAGAAAAAATAAAAGCAACGTGAAAAGTCAATCGACAATTTACTCATTAGAAATGGATGAAGAGAAATAATTGCTTACACTAAATAAAGAAATGGTTTCTAATAACAGACGCTTATTTATTTGGCAAATTATCCAATCCACTCCTAATATAAATCAATCCTTGTTTATCCTGTTAT
>CAJXKT010000100.1 GCA_913055705.1 uncultured bacterium | reverse complement strand
AAAGGATTCTTTACTTCCATTTGCACAGTCGGAAGATCATCAGGAGTTGCTGAGATTCGGTGCAATGGATTTCCTTGATGCCAGAACTGTTCTGTGGGACGGATTGGAAAGGGCAAGCGGATTTTAAGATTAACGTAAATTAACTGATACATATGCTAGAGTTTTATGTTTTAGATTCCCCGTTAGAGACTTACTTAGTTAAAAGTGAGTTTCTATCGGGGTTTTTTTGTTAAAATGAAATGCTATGAACCAAAATAAATCCAGAATAATAATGGTTGATATGAAAATAACTGTTGAATTTAGCCGAATACTTGGTATATTCACAAAAGTTTATGTTTTATATGTTTTACGTAAGAGTCTGATTTCACGTGGTTTATTGTGTTAATATTAATTAAATGTAATGGTATTGCATTTGCGATTTACAACACTCTGGGAAATTTTGCAATTAAATCGAAATTGCTTTTTTAAAATAACTAAAAATTCTGATCTTTTTAAAGAACGGAGGAGTATAAATGGGAAGTTTGCAAATACCGAATAAATCGGCTGCAACCGGGACGAGAACGAGGACCGGAAGTGATGTATTGCCGCAAAGTGGGATGTGTGTTGTTTGCCTTGATGGATGTCCCGGATACTGTGAAATTGGTCTTTCTGCCATGAGGGGTCCGGAGACCATATACCCTATACCATTTGGTAAGAGTACATCATGTGGCACAAAAGATTATCCTGTAGACTATTCACATTTTAACATTACTGGAACTGTTGCCAGTCATCACCAGAAAGAGTACGAACAGTTTACAAACGTAAACGTTGAAACACGTCTCGGTAGAGATGGGGGCCTTAAGTTAAAATTACCCTTGATCTGTACAGGTTTGGGTTCTACTCAGATAGCTCAGAAACATTTTGCGGACCTCGGGGCAGGTTCCGCCATTTGTGGTACAGGGATAGTAATCGGCGAGAATGTGGTAGGGATGGACGAAAACTCTAAATTTGACGATAATCAGAAAGTTACAGAATGCAAGGAACTTGAAAGAAGGTTTAAATCTTTTAAAGACAACCAGAGAGACGGTTATGGCTTTATTGCTATTCAGGCTAACCCGGAAGATTGGAGGTTGGGTGTACTTGAGTATAGTTTGAATACACTGGGTTCTGATGCCGTTGAATTGAAATGGGGGCAGGGCGCCAAGAACATAGGTGGTGAAGTTAAGATTTATAATCTGGACAAGGCAATACTATTGAAGAAAAGGGGCTACATTGTAATCCCTGATCCGGAAGATCCGGTTGTGCAGGGAGCCTTTAAATCAGGTGCTGTTGAGGGGTTTGAGAGACATACCAGGGTGAAGGCAATATCAGAATATCTGCCCAAAGCGATTGATGATTTCGGCAAGCAGGTAGAACACCTGAGAAATGCCGGTGCTAAATATGTATTCCTGAAGACAGGTGCATATAGACCGTCTGATCTGGCAAGGGCCATCAAGTTCTGCTCGATTTATAAACTTGACGTCTTGACTATTGACGGTGCTGGTGGCGGGACCGGCATGAGTCCGTGGAGAATGATGAATGAATGGGGTGTGCCGACTGTCTATATTTCCGCTATGACATATGAGTATTGTAAGAGGCTGGCAGACAGGGGAGAGTATGTGCCGGATATAATTCTGGCAGGTGGTCTTTCTGCCGAAGATCATATTTACAAATCATTCGCATTAGCCGCGCCATTCGTAAAGGCTGTTGGCATGTCTCGGTCCACAATCTGTGCAACCATGGTTGGGAATACCAATGGAGAAGCGATTAAGGCCGGTGATATACCAAAACCTGCTTCAGAACATGGCGATTCTGTTGATAAGATTTTCTATTACTCATCAAAGGTCAAAGAGGAATTTGGCGAAGTTACTCCGGGTGTGTTGGGTATGTATTCCTATTATGAAAAGATGGCAATGGGACTTCGACAATTAATGGCCGGATCAAGAAGATTTGACCTCAGTGAAATCAAAAGGGATGACATTTTCGCGTTGACCAGGGAAGCCGCTGATGTTTCAGGGATCAATTATATTATGGATTGGGAAAATGAGACATCAGAAGCAATACTGGACGCATAACTCTTCTAATTAATAGTACCTGCAAATTAAGTATAATATAATTTTAAAGGCTGTATAAGGTATTAAAAACCTCATACAGCCTTTTTTTATAAACTAAGGGTTGCTGGCCGAGATAAACAGTTAAGTGTAAAACAGAATTTCTATTTCCTTTATTATAACTTGAAATAAGGCAAAGAATATTGTAACTTTAGCTTATTGGCAGAATTGAATAATATCAAGATACACGAAAGGTAAGTTAAGGATTTGGATAAGTACCATTCAGGCAATATGACAAGTCAGGCAACATAACAAGATTGGTCTTCATACCAGTAACCATACCCCATATTGATATTAACTTTGCCCGCGTGGCTCAATGGCAGAGCACGTCACTCGTAATGATGAGATTGGGGGTTCGACTCCCCCCGCGGGCTTCATTAAATGTTGAGAGTGTATAAACCAAAAGAGACAAAAGCCTGTTGAAGTCGATACTGACAGGCAAAGGGAGTTTGGACCGGACTAAAAATGGATAAAATGGTAATTGAAGGTGGTAATCCCTTGCAGGGAAGGGTCAGGATCAACGGTGCAAAAAACGCTGCGTTGCCTATTATGGCTGCATGCTTGTTGACTAAAGGTACGTCGAAATTAAAGGGAATACCAAACCTTACTGATGTAAAAACCCTCTGCAATATCCTTAATGAGCTTGGTGTAGATACAAGAAAATGTCCGGATGGTTCACTTGAAATAACTGTTAAGGAAGAGAAAAATATAACAGCCCCGTACGATCTTGTCAGAACTATGAGGGCATCAATATGTGTCCTTGGCCCTTTGCTTGGAAAGCGGGGTATGGCAAAGGTATCTATTCCGGGAGGATGTTCAATTGGTTATAGGCCCATAGATCTTCACATCAAAGGTTTTAAATCGCTTGGCGCTCAGGTTGACGAAAAGGATGGATATGTCATTGCGACAGGAAAGAAACTGAAAGGCAGCGTAGTTGATCTGGGAGGTCCGTATGGTTCTACAGTTTTGGGTACCTGTAATGTTATGATGGCCGCCGTTCTTGGAGAAGGAAGGACTATTATAGAAAATGCTGCCTGTGAACCGGAAGTGCAGGATCTGGCTAACTTTCTCAATAAAGCTGGAGCCGACATAAGCGGAATCGGCGAAAAGAACCTTATTATAGAAGGTGTTGATGAGTTGAATGGGATTGAATACGAGATAATTCCGGACAGAATCGAAGCCGGAACCTTCATGATTGCAGGAGCCATAACAGGAGGCAGCATAGTATTGGAGAATGGTATGTCCAGTCATATGGCTGCAGTTGTAAATAAATTACAGGAAATGGGTGTTGATATTCAGGCTTCTGACGGTAAGCAAGAATTTAATGGGGTAAAAAATGGAGAGTGTACAGTTAAAAGTGATGGGCACATCAAACCTGCAAATATTACGACAATGCCGTATCCCGGTATGCCTACTGACATGCAGGCGCAATTCACTGCATTAATGAGTGTTGCAAATGGTACAAGTATTATAACGGAGCGGATATTTCCACACAGGTTTATGCATGTCGCAGAACTTAACAGAATGGGTGCAAATATCAGGAATGACGATGCTATTGCATTTATTAAGGGTGTATCCTCGCTTTCCGGGACAACTGTGATGGCCTCCGATTTAAGAGCAAGTGCCTCACTGGTGGTTGCCGGGCTGGTTGCCAAAGGGATTACAGAGATTAGAAGGCTTTATCATATTGATAGAGGGTACGAAAAGCTGGAAGATCGCCTGACCAGGCTGGGCGCAAAGATATGGCGGGAAAAGGAGTAGGGGGGGGCGAAACGGCACGGGCAGGCATGATTAAACCCCTGAAACCGTCGTGGGATATTTAAATTGAATATTTGTTCAATTTGTATTATGTTACAGTGTTTGAATAAATGCAGGGATATTTGCCTGATAATGTTCCGCCAATGAACCGGTCGGGACGTTATGGCTGGAAAACAGATTAAAGGATTAACGAAAAGGTAAGAAATGTTTGAATCGATTACGGACAGTTTCGAAACAATATTTAATAAATTAAGCGGAAGGGGAAGGCTGACAGAGCAAAACATAAATGATGGTTTGCGTGAAGTCAGGGTTGCACTTCTCGAGGCAGATACAAACTACAAAGTCGTAAAGGATTTTATACAGAAAGTTACAGAGAAGGCAGTTGGAGAGGAAGTTCTTAAAAGTGTCAAACCGGGACAACAAATAGTAAAGATTGTACAAACCGAGATGGAACATCTTATGGGTCCGGTTGATTCCACCATAAAGTATAAGGACGGAGATGTTACAGTAATTATGCTTGCGGGATTACAGGGAAGCGGAAAGACTACAACGGCTGGTAAGCTTGCTAGTATGATTTTATCAAAGGGAAAAAGCCCTATGCTTGTAGCCGCCGATGTGCAGAGGCCGGCGGCAATTGAACAATTGCAGGTTATCGGGAAACAGCTTAATGTCCCTGTCTATTCTGAAAAAGATTCTAATCCCGTTAAGATATGTAAATGGGCAGTAAAACGTGCCTTCCTTGACAATCATAATGTGGTTATTATTGATACTGCGGGCAGACTTCACGTTGATGAAGAGTTGATGCTGGAGTTGGATCAGATAAAGAAGAAGATAAAGCCGACCCAGATATTCTTTGTTTGTGATTCAATGACCGGTCAGGATGCTGTTAACAGTGCTAAGGAATTCAACTCGCAACTGGATTTTGACGGTGTGATCTTAACAAAATTAGATGGTGACACTAGGGGAGGGGCTGCATTATCAATTAAGGCAGTTACCGGTAAGCCTATAAAGTTTGTAGGAGTCGGTGAGAAACTAGATAAACTTGAAGAATTTCACCCGGATAGAATGGCCTCCAGGATCTTGGGAATGGGGGATGTCGTATCTCTGGTTGAAAAGGCTCAAGATGTTATCGACGAGGACGAGGCTGTAAAATTAGAAAAAAAGATTAGAGCAAATACACTGACGCTTGAAGATTTCCTTTCTCAATTACAACAGGTAAGAAAGATGGGCCCGATGAAAGATATTCTTGGTATGATACCTGGAGTGGGCAAAAAGATGAAGGGAATGGATGTTGATGAAAATCAAATGAAAAGAGTTGAGGCTATTATTCGTTCGATGACTCTTGAAGAGCGAATGAACCCGGAAAAAATTGAAGGCAGCAGGAGGCATAGAATATCTCGTGGAAGCGGCACTAACTCTCAGGATGTCAGCCAGTTATTAAAACAGTTTAAACAAATGAAGAAGATGTTCAGGTCTCTAAGTGGTGTAGACCCCAAAAGCTTTCCAACAGAAGCGATGACACCAGAGGCAATGAAGCTTCCCGGAACCGGAAAGATCAGGAGTAAGCGTAAAAAAGTAAAAAGAAAAAAGAAAAGATAAGCTCAGACAGTTAAACAAGAATATTAATACTTAATTAAGTTAAGGAGAATGTTTTATGGTAAAAATTAGATTAAAGAGGATGGGACGGAGAAACAGGGCTTTTTTCAGGATTTGTGCATTTGATTCACGGGAAGAGCGCGATGGAAGAAGTATCGAACAGTTGGGAACGTATGATCCAATGGAAAAAGATGAATCAAAAAAGGTAGTATTAAAGAGAGAGAGGATAGAGTACTGGCTTAGCGTAGGCGCTCAACCAACCGAAACAGTAGCCAGCATCCTCAAAAAGAATGAAATCGCTGTAAAAAAATAATTAATAAAAAAAAGATGAGAATAGATATCTTAACACTGTTCCCTGAGATGTTTCACAATGTATTGGGTGAAAGCATCATGAAGATTGCAGGCGAAAAGGAACTTGTGAATTTCAACCTGCACAATATCAGGGATTTCTCAAATGATAAGCACAGGTGTGTGGATGATAAACCATACGGTGGGGGCGCCGGCATGGTTATGAAACCTGAACCGGTCTTTAACGCAGTTGAGGCTGTGGAGGCTCAGGATGATGTGGAATCAACAAAGATATTGCTGACACCACAGGGAGAAACGCTTAACCAGGAAATTGCTGATGATTTATCGAAAAAGGCTCGTTTAATGATAATTTGTGGACACTATGAAGGATTTGATGAAAGAATACGATCAGGGATAGATGTGCGTGAAATTTCTATAGGTGATTATGTACTTACGGGTGGAGAGATACCCGCAATGGTTGTAATAGATTCTGTTGTGAGATTAGTTCCGGGAGTATTAGGAGGAGACAGTTCATTACAGGATGAGTCATTTGTGAACAAACATCTGGAATATCCTCAGTATACGAGGCCTGCAGAATTCAGGGGAATGAAAGTTCCTGAAATCCTGACATCCGGGCATCATACAAAGATAGAAGAGTGGAGAACAAAAGAGGCCATTACGAGAACTCAGGAGAGAAGGCCGGATTTACTGGAAGATAAAACTAAATAACAGAGATAATACTTTACGTAAAGGAGTTGGTACCGTGAACATAATTGATGTGGTTGAGAAAGAGAGCATGAAAGAGAAAGTGCCGCAGTTTAAGATTGGTGATTTGGTTGACGTGCACGTTAAGACAATTGAGGGTGATAAAGAGCGTATTCAAATATTTAATGGCATGGTTATTAAAAGAAAAGGAAGCGGCCCCAGGGAAACATTTACCGTTAGAAGAGTAGTGCAGGGAGAGGGTGTAGAACGTATATTTCCTGTTCATTCTCCAAATGTAGCTGACGTAAAAGTGAAAAAGAGTCATAAAACAAGACGTGCCAAATTGTATTTCTTGCGTGATAGAAAAGGAAAGGGTGCACGACTGAAGGAAATTCGCAGAAAAGAGAAGAAAACAAGTAGTGTTAAAAAGAAGGCTCCTGCTGTGGTTGCTGAAGAACCGGCTGAAACAACAAAGCCTGCAAAGCCAAAAAAGGCTGCAAAAGCTCCGAAAGCGAAGGCTAAAGCTACTAAAAAGAAGGATGAAAAATGATCAACTGAATCCTAAAGAGCTTTGCATAAAGGGTGAAGACCTGGCTGGGAAGTTCCTGAAAAAAAGTGGATATAAAATACTCAAGCGGAATTATGTCAGCAAATACGGGGAAATTGATATTGTAGCATATG
>CAJXKT010000099.1 GCA_913055705.1 uncultured bacterium | reverse complement strand
GTTCAGTTTATCGCAAATGACTAAATCTCCTTTCGATACCAAAGAAGAGATAGTACCAATATTGGCCATGTATCCGGTTGGGAAGACTATGGAAGCCTCCTTTCCTTTGAATCTTGATATTTCTCCCTCGAGCACCTCATGCAATCTCATGTTCCCGGAAACTAATCTGGACGCCCCTGCCCCCCATCCATACTTTCCCACTGCATCCTTAACGGCTTTTATAACTAATGGGTTGTTTGCAAGGCCGAGGTAATTGTTTGAACAAAAAGACAAATATGTTTTGCCCTTTATTTCTAAATGTGTACCCTGAGAGCCTTCAACACTATTAAGTTCTCTATAAAGGCCGGATTTCTTAATTGTTTTAAGTTCGTCTGATATGTATTTCATATCTCTATTTATATTGAATAATTAACATTAAAATCGTTTTGCCTATCTTAATTCATTTGTTATACTTTTGACAGGTAGTATATATCTCAAAGGCCATTAATAAGAAACAAATTTTTCAGTTATATCAACCAGAAATGTCAAACTATATTGTAATTTATATTACCACAAGCTCAGCAAATGAAGCAAAGAAGATAGGACGTGCACTGGTTGAAGAAAAACTAGCGGCATGCTCTAATATAATATCTCCCATTCGTTCAATCTATAGCTGGCAGGGAAAGATATGTGACGACAAAGAAGCATTGATGATACTGAAATCAAAGAAAAAACTTTTTAAACAAATTGTAGCAAGAGTTGAAAAACTGCACAGCTATGATGTTCCGGAAATTATAGCTATGCCCATAATAGAAGTCTCCGATAAATATCTATCCTGGCTCAATAAAGAAACTAAATAAATCACCCTTCTTCATGCACTAATTCATACACCTTTCCCTCAACAAACATATCAAGCAAATCAGAGTCTATAAGACTACCTTTAGCTTCGTAACCAATGATGTCTAATGCCTTTTCATGGGAAATCGCCTTTTTATAAGGCCTGTCCTGTGCAGTTAACGCATCATATACATCTGTAATTGCAATCATTTTCGCCTGTACGGAAATCCTTTCTCCATCTATTTCTAACGGGTAGCCACTCCCATCCAGTTTCTCATGATGTGCATGTGCAATGTTCGGGATATTCTCCAGTTCTTTTGTCCACGGTACATTCTTTAGGAATTCGTATGAATGAATTACGAGATTCAATTTCCTGTCTTTCTTTATTATTCAAATAACTCTTTCTCTATTATTGAGCACAGGATATGACCGATAGTTATATGACATTCCTGTATGCGAGCTGTATCTGAGGATGGGATTATCAGACATACATCCGCGTATTCTTTCAGCCTGCCTCCATCCTTCCCGGTAAAGGCTATGGTCTTCGCTCCTCTTTCTCCCGCTGATACTATGGCGTTGATGATACTCGTGGAATTACCACTTGTACTTAATCCAAAAACAAGATCGCCATCTTTAACAAATGCCTCTACCTGTTTCTCAAAACAGTGATCATATCCGTAATCGTTGGCAATTGCCGTCAACACTGATGTATCAGCAGTTAACGCAAGCGCCGGTAGCGGTTTTCTGTCTTTTTTAAATCTGCCTACAAGTTCTCCAGCTATATGTTGTGCATCAGCAGCACTTCCACCATTGCCCATAAGGTATAGTGAATGGCCGGATTTAAACGCATCTACAGATATGTTTGCAATCTGAATAATAGTCTCTACACTATCGGAAAGCAGCTCTGTTCTCAGCTTTATACTTTCCGTCAATGATTCTTCAATTTCGTTTTTCATTTATCTAACCGGGATTACCCACTTCTTTCCAATATCCGTGAAACAATATCAGTTGTTGAAACATCTTTCACAAGGGGTGCTAAAATTACTTTGCCACCATAAGATTCGACAAATTCACGCCCTACCACTCCCTTTTCCTTCCAGTCTTCACCTTTTACAAGAACGTCAGGTTTTACCCTTCTAATAAGTTTTTCAGGTGTTAAATCATCAAAAAGGATTACATAATCCACATCTTCCAGTGCAGATATCAGTCTCGCCCTTTCATCTTCTGAAACAAATGGCCTTTTGTCCCCCTTTTGTTCTCTTACTGATCTGTCAGTATTAAGCCCAATTACCAACACATCACCCTGTCTCCTGGAAAATTTAAGGTATTCTATGTGGCCGACATGAAGTATGTCGAAACATCCATTTGTAAACACAATCTTCTTGTTTTCTTTCCTGTGTCTATTGAGTATTTCTTCAAGCTCGTCCAGAACTTTAATCTTTGTATAAAGAGGATTTGACCCTCCCATAAGCTCGCTCAGTATCTCACTCTTACTGATGGGTACGGCACCAACCTTTCCAACCTCAACCCCTGCTGCAACGTTAGCAATCATGGCAGCATCCTCAAAGCTGTTCTTACTTCCCACCACAAACCCGAAAACACTCAGAACCATATCCCCTGCACCACTAACATCATAAACATCTTTAGGCACAGTAGAGATTAATTTGCATTTCCCATCCCTGCTGTATAAAAACATCCCATCCTTGTCGGCTGTTATAATAATGTATTCAAATAAATTCTCTTCCAGCAATTTCCTGCCGGCAGATTTCATACTGTTAACGTCCGTTATCTTAATCCCGGTTGACAGTTTCGTTTCAAACCGGTTAGGTGTTATCGCAGTTGCACCTCTATAAATCCCATAGTCTTTAGTAAGCCCCGGATCTACTATAACAGGCACATTGTGGTCTTTACCTGATTTGATAACAGCGTCTAGGATTCGCCTGGATAATAATCCTTTGTTCATATCAGAAATAAGTACTATATCAACTTGCTGAATCTTGTCTTCAATCTTATTTATAATTACTTCCTGTTTTTCCTCTTCAATATCTTCAGTCTTTTCATAATCAATCCTCAAAAGCTGTTGAATACCTTTTCCTGCAGATTGAAGATGTCCCATCATTCTAACCTTTACGGTTGTTGGTCTGTCCGAATCTTGGACAATTCCTTCTGTATCTACTCCTAAATCATTTAAGTTGTCTAACAGCAATCTGCCCTCATTGTCATTACCAATTGTCCCATAGCAGAAAATATTAGCCCCAAGGTGTGCAAGGTTGCTCGCAACACTTCCGGCCCCACCCGGCCTTATTTCTTCAGATGCTACATTCAATACAGGGATTGGAGCTTCCTGTGATATTCGATTGACTTCGCCCCAGACATATTTGTCCAGCATAAAATCTCCTACTAACATGATATTTGGTCTACCAATATTTGATAGAATATGTACAAGATTTTCAGACATAATATTTCCTTAAATATTATTTACAAATCCAACCCCATGTAAAATAATTTAACCAAGGCCTATCTCCAGCCCCTCGTATGCCGCAACGGTATTAGGGAATTTTTTTTGTGCCATTAATTCGATTCTTTCTATATCTAAATCTTCACGCCCATGGTGAGTGAGAATTAGTTGGTCAATATTCGCTTCCCTACACAACTCAACTGCATCCACCCATGTACCATGCCCCCAACCCTTTCGACCGCCATCTCCATCTGAACCGGAATACTCCTCCGGTGTATAATGTGCATCAAATATGACCAAATTCGTACTCTTTAAAAAATCAACCAGTCTTTGCTTTGATTTCTCTGTATGTTCGTGATCTATAATATAGGCAACAGATTTATTTTCACAAATTATCTTATATCCAAGAGATCCATCAGGATGGTTTAATGAAACACTTTTTACCACTATGTTACCAATTTGGACAACCTCACCACTCTCAATATCTTTGAAATTCATACTTGCCGGCATATCCCTTAATCGAATAGGGAAATATGGTGCAATCATCTGGCCACGCAAAGCACATTCAATATCTACATCAGAATGCAAAGAGCCATAAAGATTGATCTCAAATTCAGGGTAAAATGCGGGTCGGAAAAAAGGAAATCCCTGGATATGATCCCAATGCACATGGCTAAAGAAAATATTCAAAGCATTCTTCCTGCTTTCTTTTACAAAGTCCCTGTTCATAATGTCAAGACCCAATGCTCTTATGCCGGTCCCACTATCAAGAATGATGATCTTACCATCACAATTCAATTCAACACAACTTGTGTTACCTCCATACTTTACAGTTTTTGGACCGGAAACAGGAACACTGCCTCGTACTCCCCAGAATTTCACCTTCATAATAATACTCATTTCTCCAAATAATCTATATCCTTTTCTAAACTTATTATTTATTTCTTACCTATCAAAACAGAAATGGATCTGGGGAGTTTTAAGTCCATTCTCGTTAAGTCACAAAACCCGGCTTCCTGAAGCCATCCTTTAATCTCCTGAAATGAATATGTACGTCCGTTTTCTGTAAACAATAGCATATTAAGGGAAAAAAGGGCCGGGAAACATGGAGAAGCTTTATCATTATCAAGGATAAAATCCTGAATTATTATCTTCCCACCACTGTTTAGCGCATTATAAACCCTTCTTATTAATGCAATATTTTCCTGCTCTCCCTCACCATGAATAATATTCGAGAGGAAAGCAACATCGTATTGCCCTTTAATTTCCTTATTAAAATCACCTTCTATCAGCTTTATCCTGTTGGCAACTCCGGAACTTGAAATCAATTCCTTCGTAATCTTCAAAGTTCCGGGTAAATCTAAAATAGTTGCCTTCAGATCACTGTTACCCGTACAAAAAAAAACTGAATAAGTACCGGCTCCCCCACCAAGATCAATCATGGTTTTGCAGTCACTCAAGTCCATTTCTCTTGATATTACAGGAGCAACAGACATAGCCGTATTGTGCATAGCAATGATAAAGTTTCTTGTTTCGTTTTTGTCCGCCTGGAACATGTCTGGCTTACGTGCAGGCTTCCCGGAAATCACGGAATCACTCAACCTGCTCCACGCGTCCCACATAACATCTTGAAGAATTACAATGTCTCCTATATACCTATCCCTGCCATTTATAAATATTTCTTTTCCTTCTTCTGTGTTAAAATATTTATCATTATCTTTCTGTAACAAATCGAGACTAACTATAGCATCCAGGAATGTCTCTGTTGCACATACATTTGAATTTATCTTTGCCGATATATCACCAGCAGATAGTCCTTTTTCACCGATAATGTTGAAAACATCAAGCCTGACTGCCGTTAACAATACCTTTGATTTAAAGAAAGAATAACCAAACTCAAGTGTGCGCTCTCTATGCTTATCTACATTATCCTTGGTAATTTCCATATAATGCTCAAAAGCCGTGCCTTTCGTAGATGTGGAGAAAAGATGTTGCAAAACATTAACATAAAATACTACCTTTTTCTTAATAAGTGCAATAAGGATACCAGTTTAAGGCTATAGTGTCAAATACAAACTAGCCTCACCCCTACACTTTTAGAATGATCAATTCTGCGGATTATGTAGGTAATATTACCTAAATAAAGAAAACAATAAATGGCAGACAAATCATCAAGTTGCCTTATTCTAAGTGGAACCATATCTTAATATATTGTAATTTATCAACAAAACTACAGCTAATGGCAGACTCTCTAATGTTTTTTGTTGCAGTAGTTTATGTTCTCTGATATCATAATAGATTACATTATCTCACGTTAAATAGTTGCTAACGTGAAATTATAAATGATATTTAGATTATTAATGTTTTATTGAATGGAGACGATTATCAATGAAAGAAGGAATTCATCCAGAATATGTAGAGACAACTGTTACCTGCGGCTGTGGAGAGACTTTTAAAACACGATCAACAAAAAGTAAGATTGCAGTAGAGGTATGCTCCAAATGCCATCCATTTTATACCGGAAAGCAGAAATTTGTTGATAGTGCCGGAAGAGTTGAACGCTTTAAGCAGAAATTCAAATGGACTAAAGATTCTGCTCAAGGCGATTCGGCAAAGGATGACGGTAATAGTAGTACGGACGACCAGAGCACGGTTGCTGTAGAAGAAAAACCGGAGAATAGTAGTGCAGATAAATGACAAACTCTTAAAGAAGTTGAAGGAGATGTTTGAACGTCATAATGAGCTGGAAAAGCATTTATCTGATCCGGAGGTTATTTCCGACAATACCAGATATACATCCTACGTTAAAGAGCACGGCAGGCTTTCAAAATTCGTAACCAAATATCTCCAACTGGACGAAACACTAAAACAAAAGGAAGACGCCAGGGCCATTCTTGCCGAAAACAATAGTGATAACGATTTAAACAACATGGCCAGGGACGAACTTGACAATCTTGAAGAGAAAGAACTAGAGTTGTTTGAAGAGGTTAAAGGATGTTTCTTTACAGAAGGTGATGATTCTGACAAGAATGCAATAATGGAGATTCGGGCTGGAACCGGCGGCGATGAAGCCGCGCTATTTGCAGCCGATCTCTTCAAGATGTACACAAAATATGCCGAAAAACAGAAATGGAAGATTGAAATATTAGATTCCAGCTATACAGAGATTGGAGGTTTCAAAGAGATAACCTTCTCTATTTCAGGACAATCAGTTTACAGCAAATTATGTTTTGAAAGTGGAACCCACCGTGTACAGAGGGTTCCTACCACAGAAACGAGCGGAAGGATACACACCTCAGCAGCAACAGTCGCCGTCTTGCCGGAAGTTGAAGATGTTGAAATCAAGATAGACCCCAAGGATATTTCAGTCGATACATTTCGTTCTTCCGGACCGGGAGGACAGAAGGTCAACAAAACCAGTTCTGCTATCAGAATAACCCATGCGCCTACCGGTCTGGTTGTTAAGTGCATGGACGAAAAATCTCAGCACAGAAACCGCGCAAAGGCAATGCGTATCCTGCGAAGCAGACTCTACACTTTTTTGCAGGATCAAAAAAAGGATGAACGTGATAAGACACGGCGCACCCAGATAGGCTCCGGCGATAGAAGCGAAAAGATCCGTACATATAACTTTCCACAAAACAGGGTAACCGACCACCGAATAAATCTCAATCTATACAATCTGGAAAAAATCATGCTTGGTGAAATAGACGAATTGATTGAGGCAATGACAAATTACGGAAAGCAGGAAAAGATGAAGGAATTAGCTGCCACCCTGTAAAACCCTAAATCGGACAAGATATATATTAGTAGCGAAAACCTTTAGGTTTCCATCTTCATTGATTTGACTGCAATTTTAAATCTCAAATCACAAATTACAAATCCCAAAC
>CAJXKT010000098.1 GCA_913055705.1 uncultured bacterium | reverse complement strand
GGATTAAATGGAACTGCAAAATGGAAACTGAAAACAGAGATAACGACACGTATGTCTCAACAGATAAATTAGACAGAAAGTGGATAGACGTGAATATCCCCTGTAGTACTGCCTGCCCCGTCATGACAGATATTCCGGGTTACATCCAGGCTATTAAGGACGGTGATTATAAAACAGCATACCGTATCAATAGAATGGAAAATATTCTGCCTGGTGTGTTGGGTCGTGTTTGTGACCGCCCTTGTGAACCTGCCTGTCGACACGGCTGGGATGGACTTGGCGATCCTGTGTCAATATGTTTTCTTAAGCGCGCGGCGGCTGACTATGGGATGAGGCCGGTAAATCCTGAAATTAAATCTAACGGCAAAAAGGTTTGTATAATCGGGGCCGGTCCGGCCGGATTAGCCGCGGCTAATGATCTGGCTTTAAAAGGATACCAGGTAACAATACTGGAGCAATTCGATCAGCCAGGTGGAATGTTGCGTTACGGTATTCCTCAATTCCGGTTGCCGTATGATGTTGTAACCGAAGATGTAAAATCAATTACTGATCTGGGTGTAACTATAAAAACAAATGCCCGGGTTGAAGACGTCAGTGACATTGAAAAACTGAAAGAAGATTATGACGCTGTTATACTTGCAGGCGGATGTGCAATACCCAAACATATTAGTATTTCCGGTATTGACAGCAAGGGTGTATATTGGGGCCTTGATTTTATGATAGCTGCAAACAGGGAAGAATTAGATATACCGTTAGAAAATGTCATTGTAATCGGTGGTGGATTTACTGCCGTGGATTGTACCCGTATGTCCTACCGGATGGGAGCAAAAACAATTACTCTAGCTTGCCGCCGAATGAAAAAGGATATGTATGTCGGCGCGCATGAACTTGAAGTCATGGAGTCGGAAGGCATCGATACAATCTCTTTAGCGTCTGCGGTAACAGTCTTATCCAATGATGAAGGGGCAGTTACAGGTGTAAAATTTGTTCACAATTCTATTAACGAAGACCGTTCAATAACTCCAATAGACGGATCTGAATTTGTCATGGAGGCCGATACAGTTATATTTGCCGTTGGACAGGAAGCAGATGAAAAAGTAGCAGAAACTGAAAGCGTTGAGCTGAAGAATAATTTTTTCATAGCCGGTGATTTCAGGAACGGTTCTTCTACGGTTATTGAAGCTGTAGCGGATGGACGTAAGGTCGCCAGTGATGTTCATATACTGCTATCCAACATAAAAGGATATGAAGGCACTATCCACATCAGTGAGGTAAAAGATACCGGGAGAAAACGGGATTATGATTTTATTCCTGTCCAACCCATGGACACAACTCCCATGCGTGACAGAAAAATTAAAAATAAAGAGGTGGAAATCGGATATTCAAAAGAAAAATCTGTTGTTGAAGCTAAACGGTGTTATCTGTGCCATTATAATTTCCAGATCGACATCAGCCGCTGTATCTACTGCCTGGCCTGTATCGATGTGATGCCGGTGGATTGTATCAAAATGGCAAAGGATATAGAGGTTTTTGAAGATGGAAATTTAAATTATATAGAAACAAAAAACTGGAGTGAAGTAGAAGCCATTACTATAGATAACGATAAATGCATCCGATGCGGAAACTGCGTCCGTGCATGCCCGGTGGATTGCATTTCCGTCTCCAAATATAAGATTGAAACAATAGAAGAGAAGTAATTCCTATAACATTGAAAATTACACGAAAGAGTTGAAGTAAATGAAGCATGTCATCATCGGTGCAGGAGTAGCAGGGATTACCGCCGCCAAAACTATTAAGGAGATGAACAGGGACGCGGAAGTAGTGGTAATCGGAGATGAACTGTTTCTGCCTTACAAGCGCTATCTGCTGACAGAATTTCTGTGCGATTCTATAAAAAGAGACGAACTGCTCTTCTTCTCAGTGGAAATGCTGAAAGAGTTGGGAATTAAACTCCGTAAAGGCGAGTATGTAAAATCCATCGAGCCATCGGAAAAGGTGATAAAGCTCCACCATTGCGAAGTTATGCATTACGATAAACTCCTCATTGCTACCGGCGGCAGTCCCGGCCTGGGACTTGTGCTGCGCCCATTCAAGAAACATATCAGCTTCTATTATTCTCTGTACGATACACTGTTGTTAAAAGAGAAATTACCTGAAGTCCGGAAATGCATCGTTTACGGAGATGGTGTAAGCTGCCTGGATTTGATCTGTGTATTGTGTAACCTTGGAAAGCAGGTTACTTATATCACCAGAGAAGAACGGGCAACATTTGGCCTGGATGAAATTGATTTTGATGGTGAATTGCATGAGTTCCTGGAAGAGAAAGGAGTAGAGGTTATAACAGAGGAGCAGGTTGTATCGATAGAAGAGTCAGAGCACGGTTACAAGGTAGAAACAATACAGCAAAGGATGTTAACGACTGATATTGTCTTTGCCTGGGACTATTATAAGCCTAATATCTCGTGTATAGAAGGTTCGGCAATCGAAAAAAAATTGGGTATCCTGGTGAACACACGCCTGGAAACTTCTGAGAAAGATATCTACTCTGCCGGAGATTGCGTAGAGATTTATCATCCCAATATTAAATGCTACTGGATTAATTTTGGACTGCCTAACGCGCTGGCACAGGGGGAAATTGCCGGAAAGAACATGTCGGGACAAAACGAGGAGTATAAGATACAGGAAGCCATTGTCTTCGATCTTATGGGAAAATCGCTGAAGGCAAGGTGGTGGAAATGAAATATTCTGAAATTAAAATTCGCTTTTGCGGAATTGCGGGTGACGGCATAGTAGCTTCAGGAAAGATTTTTGCCGGTGCCTGCGCCAAAATAGGTCTGCATGTAATGGTAAATAATATCTACAGTGCTGAGATCAGGGGCCTGGGGAAATCTTCCGCAACAATCAGGTTTTCGACCTCAAAGCTGTATAGTATGGGTGATGGCCTGGACCTGCTTGTGGGAATGGTGGGCAGGGAATCTATTATTGACCTGCGTGATGTTAAGCCGGGAGGTAATGTAATCTATGATACCAGCACTATCGGTGATGTAGAGGAAGAGGAGAGCCTGGTCTCCCACATCACGCCGGAAATACAGGGGCATGGCCTGCCAATTAAGAATCTGGCAAATGAAGCAACAGGAACAAACCATGGGAAAAATCTGGTTGCTATCGGCGCTATCTGTTACTTCTATTCATTGCCTCCTGACATGTTTATAGATCAGATAAAAACTGTTTTTGCCCATAAAGGAGAGCATGTCATAGACGTCAATATCAAGGCATTCAATCTGGGCTATGAGTATTTCAGGGAAAACTATCCTCTCAATAACCGGTTTGAGTTCGACAAAAATGCAGAACCCAAGACATTAACAAGCGGCAATGACGCTATTGCCAAGGGCGCGATAGATTGCGGTCTGAAATTTTTTGCAGGATATCCCATTACACCGGCAACAATGATCATGGAGATCGCCGCAAAGGAGTTGCCTAAGCTGGGTGGATGGACCCTTCAAATGGAAGACGAAATTGCAGCTATCGGTGCTGTATTAGGTGCTTCGTTTGCCGGAAGGCGTGCAATGACGGCTACCTCCGGGCCCGGACTTTCACTGATGAGCGAAATGATAAATCTGTCGGTAATGGCTGAAATCCCTGCAATCATTGTCGACGTTCAGCGTGGCGGCCCTTCTACAGGCCTGCCTACCAAGGTTGAGCAGGGAGATCTTAATATCGCACTTTATGGCGGAGCCGGAGATTCTCCCAGGGTGGTAATGGCGCCCAGCAACTCCGAAGAGTGCTACAGCGGCATTCAACTGGCCTTTGACATTGCCGAAAAATACCAGACACCGGTCATCTTTCTCAGTGATCTCTTCCTGGGACAGCGTATAGAAACCGTTACGATCAAAGAAAATGTTGACAGGGACAGATGTACCAGGAAAAAGCCGACACCGGAACAGCTGGAAAATTTCCAGCGATATCAAATTACAGACGATGGTGTTTCGCCCCTGATCGTTCCGGGAGAACCGGGAGCCGTTTACTCTACTACCGGCCTGGAACATTCAGTCACAGGAAATCCCAACTACGAATCCGATGTTCACAGCATGATGACGGCTAAACGGTTTCGCAAATTTGAATCCATTGTGGCAGATCTTCCTCATGCAGTCATCCTCGGGGATGAAACTGCTGAAATTGGAATTGCCGGCTGGGGTTCAACGATAGGTTCAATCCTGGAGGGGATGGAGCTGGCAAAGGAACAGGGAGTTAAGACGAAATTAATCAAATCGATTATGATTCATCCGCAACGCGAGAATTTATTCCGTAAATTTTTTGCCTCATGTAAGAGAATTATTGTACCGGAGATGAACCACCAGGGACAATATGCAGCTCTGTTAAAATCACGATACGGTATAAAACCGATCGAGATACACATACCTGCTGTCAACCCGGTAAGCCCTTTAAAAATTGCCCAGAAAATTATGGAGACCAACAGTGAGCTTTCTCAGTAAACAATCAGTTATAGATGGATTTCAAAAAGCAAAGGCGTCCAAAGCAAAAGAGTGGAGAGACAACCTTCCCACCTGGTGCCCCGGATGCGGCCACTTTACAGGGCTTCACGGTCTCTATGAGGCAGCTGAAAACCTGAAAATCCCGCCTAAGGATTTTGTAGTAGTTTCCGGAATTGGCTGCTCCGGCAGATTTCCCTTTTTCATCAAAGGATTTGGACTGCACGGATTGCACGGCAGGGCTATACCAATGGCTACCGGGATTAAGGTCGCCAATCCGGATTTAACCGTTGTAGTAGTTGGCGGGGATGGAGATGGCGTAGGAATAGGAGGAGGACATTTCCCTCACGCCGCAAGGAGCAATTTTAACCTTACCTACATATTATTGGATAACAGCATTTACGGTCTGACCAAAGGGCAGATATCTCCCACCTCGCCAATGGGCATGAAGAGCGGCACGTCTCCATATGGGAACATTGCACGCCCGATTAATCCCACCACCCTCGCGCTGGCATACGGAGCCACCTTTGTGGCAAGGACCTTTTCCAGAGACCGGGATACGGTGTCCGAACTAATTACCAGAGCCATCCAGCATAAAGGTTTTTCGTTTATCCACGACCTGTCACCCTGCGTTGTATTTAATAAAGATGTCACGTATAACAGCTTGAACAGTGTGACGGCAAAGCTTCCCGATGAACATGATATCCTGGACCGTTCAAAAGCTATGGTGCTGGCAGAGAGCACAGATCCTGTTTACCAGGGGCTTTTTTTCAGAGAGGAAATCCTATCGTTTGATGACCATGTACAGGAGGTTAAAGATGGGATAAATCAACCTTCTTGAAGAAGCAGCGTAACGGCCTTTGCTATCCTGCTTCCTCCCTACAGTCTATTTCTCCAACACTTTGCAGTAACGGTGCATTTGTACCGCAGAGGAATTGCACCACTTTATCAGGATCAGTATTAAAATGTTGGTGCCATGACCATGGCGGTGCATAGATAATGTCACCTGCTTCCCATTCCACTTTATTGCCTTCTACGACTGAATATCCATTGCCTTTAATTATGTAAATTAAACTTTCGTAGTAGTGACGGTGATTACCTGATGTCCCACCTGCAACAACGACACCAACATTCATACTTGCAGTGCGTGAAGGAAGTTTAGCAATGTAACAAGGATGTTGCCTCTCCTTAGAGAATTGTTCATCCTGGGAATCTTCTATTTGACGATGTATAGCATACTTCGTAGTATTAAACCTGGTATTTCCATATGTTCCTTTCTTATAATATTTCATTGATACTTGTACATAGTGATGTTAATTACCCCCAAAAACCTCCCTGTACATGTTTGCCAGACAGCCCACCAGCCATCAGCTAAATAGTCAGGGAGGTAGAGAGGGGTTCCTTATCCACCAAATGCCCTTATTACCGGAACCAATGCCTTCATCTCTTCTGCTGTCAGTTTATCCTTAAAAGGGAACATCCTTTCCGGTGTTGCATTCTCAATCTGCTTTAAAATTTTTTCATCAGTAATAGAATTCTGAAATTTCTTTTCTGTGAAGTCACGCGCACCGAGTCCCTCCCCCAGATCTGTTTTACCTTTACCGTCTTCACCGTGACATAAGACACAATGTTTTTTGTACAGCTCCTGAGTGTCTATTTCGTCTGCAAATGTACCTGGCACCATAAAATATCCTACGAATGCTTGTAAGAAGATTGTGATTACTAGTCTTGTAAGTAGTTTTGTAGGCATATAATTGCAACTTTTGTAGTTGATTAGTTATCTACCCATATGCGACTACGTGTATGAGTCCCATTGTTCTACCGTCATCATTTACTGTTGCTGTATCACTTACTGAAATAATCTTTCCAATATTATTCTGCTCAATGAAATCGTTTACTGCGTTTTCAAGCACCTCAAGTTCTTCATGTACATGAACATTTTGAATTGTGTACTAAATGTTTTTACTTTTAACATAATTATTCTTCCATATAGAAAACGTGGGTAGAAAAGACAACTTAAAGTATGTTAATGCCTGTTGTTAATTTCCATTATTTTTTCTATCATGAAACGTGAGTAGCCGGAACAATATATACCCTACATACCAAAAAGCCTTTTTTGCGAATTAAGAATTTCCTCTCCATGATCATTTAATTTAAATCGTTTCTTTTTCTCATGACATTTCAAACATTTCTTGCTGCCTTTTTTCGCCCACTCTTGCATTATCATAGCCGTCTTGGCAGTCATTCCTTTTTGTGTAAAAACGTCTTTTCCTGCATGGCAAAAGATGGATTCAACTTCCATCATTTCAGCCAATTTAATCATTTTAACAGCTACTTCTAATTTCTTTGTAAATTGTTTCGTTCCCGCATGGCAATAATCACACTTTACACCTAGTGCTATTGCGGCCTTCATATCCTTCTTTGCCCTCTCACCTTTTTTTGTAAAATCAGTCACTCCTTCGTTATGGCACGAAGAACAATCTTCTCCTAGTGATGAAGCTACCTCTTCGCTGCATTGACGGCTCTTTTCTTCTCTAGTACCCTGCAAGTAAGGATCCTGTAACATTTCAGGTTCTGGAATATCTACTTGTTCTGCATTTAATAATCCGGATAAGAAAGTTATTAGAATAGCGATACTAAGGATATTAATCTTTTTCACGTGTTTATTCATTTTAATAATATTCCTTATTTTTTAATTAGAAAGACTTATTGTCTTCAATATACAGGCGGTTTTTCTAAATTTTTGCCCTTTTTAGTTTTTATAAAGACAGGGTTTGTCATCG
>CAJXKT010000097.1 GCA_913055705.1 uncultured bacterium | reverse complement strand
TACGTATATATTATATGTTTAAGAAAACTATTATACTTATTACTATTATGTAGTCATATTAAAAAATAAAATATTATATTTTATTTTTTAACATATGATTAAATAATGACTTATGGTTTTTTGTTGGATATTATTTAAATGAAGGTTTTCGGTCAGTTTCTTGTAAAAAAAATCTTTATTTATACTACAAAACCGTGAGTTTTTATGTCTGTGTCATAACGGTTCGTAATAACTGGAAATGTATCTACAATATATGAACAGGCAATTTATTACTTGTGTTGTTTATTGATTGTGGCTTCCAGTTTTCTTAATGTAGCGGATATATTTCGGTCTTGTTTTCTAAGATTTTTTATTTTTTCATCAGCATGCATAACGGTTGTATGATCACGACCACCCATAAAACCTCCTATTTCCTCTAATGACAGGTTGGTAAGCTTTCGGGCTAAATGCATTGCGACTTGTCTGGGCAATGTAATGGACTTAAGCTTTCTTTTGGAATGTAGCTGTGAAAGCTGGACTCCAAAATGTTTTGTAACTATGCCTAGTATTTCTTCAATACCTATATAGCTTTTATGCTTTGTGGGCTTACCGATTACCTGCTTTACAAAGTCTAGGTCTATCTTGTTCTCGCTTATCATTGCATATTTATTAATATTTGTAAGTGTGCCCTCAATTTCTCTTACGCTGGAAGTCGCGTGTTCTGCCAAATAACGAGCCACGTCGTAGGAAATTTCCATATTCATGAGAACCGTCTTTTTTTGAATTATAGCAACACTGGTTTCAAAACCGGGGGGGTCTATTCTGGTTATCAGACCCCACCTGAACCGTGAGATGAGGCGCTCTTCTATTGCCGGTATCTCTTCAGGAGGACAGTCGCTTGATAAGACAATTTGCTTCTGACAAGTGTAAAGAGCGTTGAAGGTGTGGAAAAACTCTTCCCTGGTACTTTGAGAGTTTGCCAGGAAGTGTACATCATCAATTAAAAGAGTGTCAATTTCCCTGTATTTGTTTCTGAAGCGGTTCCAGTCGCCGGTCTTTATAGTGGAGATATAATGGTTAACGAAGCTTTCACATGGCATGTATAAGACCTTTTGTACGCCGGAACGTTTTTGTAATGCCAGGCATATGGATTGGAGCAGATGTGTTTTGCCCAGGCCAACCGGTCCGTGGATGAATAATGGATTGTAAGCCGTGCCGGGAGACGTAGATACTGCAAGCGCAGCAGCATGTGCCAGGCGGTTACAGGGCCCTACCAGGAAATTATCAAAGCTATAATTTTTGTTTATGTTAGAGCGATTTTTCTCTTTTGGCAAAGGCTCGTTACTTTGAACAGAGGGAGTGGATTCTTTTTCTTCAACATCTATACTTTCCGTGAGGAGTTTTACTTTTTTATATCTGGCATTTGTTACTTCGCCTAATGTTGAGGAAAGAACATCTATATAGTTGTTTTCTATCCATTCGCTGCAAAAGGAATTTGGGGCAAGAATGTAAGCATCGTCTACATTGAACTTGATTAACTTCAGGCTTTCAAACCATGTGGTAAATTGTTGTGAGGTGACCTTCTCTTTAATTTTCTTCTGGACGTGCGCCCATATTTGTTTTTCGTTGTCAGGTTGATCGCTCATGAGGTACCGTGAATGGCTTTAGTATGTATCAATGGGTTTTTTCTGTTAACTGTCCGCTGTTTAATTCCGTGGTTCTTGTGGTGCCTTGTTCAAAAAACCAGGCCAGAGTTTCTAGTTGACCGAAAAGCATGTAAAAGTTGAGAATATTGATATTTTTCTCAACAGTTACGGGGAGGCGAAACCTATCTCTATTTTCCGCCCTAACCGGCCATGGATACTATGGCAAAAATATGACATGAATTGCCATCAAGGCCGAAGGTAAGACATTTTTCAAAATTGAAAGCGCTGGCGGATTATACGGTTATGTATCTAAAATATCAAGCAGGAATTGGGCATATAAATCATTAATTTTAGTCGCCAGAGCGGTAATTAAAGCTACCGCCATAGCGATATTTACAAAAAGCATAGAAGAGGCCGAGATTAAAAATCTCTTGACAGTTGATAGCGCCTCTGTTTTAATTTTTAACCTTTGGTAACAGCTATCAATAATGGTTTTTTTACAGGCACGAATTTTCGTTACTTAAACAAGACAGTATAATTCTATGGTCAAAAATCTTGTAATAGTAGAGTCTCCGGCAAAAGCAAAAACCATCGAAGGTTATCTTGGCAAGGATTTTACCGTAAAATCATGTTTCGGCCATGTCAGAGACCTCCCTAAGTCTAATAGTGCCATAGACATAGAAAATGGCTTTCAGCCTACATACGAAATCCCTAAAGAGAAAAAAGACGTTATAAGAGAACTAAAAAAATCAGCAAAGAACGCAGAAGTAGTATGGCTGGCGACTGATGAAGACCGTGAAGGAGAAGCGATATCATGGCATTTGAACGAAGCGCTTAAATTGAATGATAAGAATACGCGTCGAATCGTTTTCGGTGAAATCACAAAACAGGCAATACTTAATGCTATTGAATCACCAAGAAGTATTGATATCGATCTTGTTAATGCACAGCAGGCCAGACGGGTCCTGGACAGGCTTGTAGGATTTGAACTTTCCCCAATTTTATGGAAAAAAATCAGACGCGGCCTTTCTGCGGGAAGGGTTCAGTCTGTAGCGGTAAGAATAGTGGTAGAAAGAGAACGGGAAATTGAGCAATTTGACTGTCAATCATTCTTCAAAGTCAGTGCCGAGTTCCTGGTTGGCGACAATAAAATATTAAAGGCGGAATTGCCTGAAAGGTTTTCCTCAGAGAAGGAAGCCCAGGACTTCCTGGCCAAATGTATTGGCGCCACGTTCTCAATAAATGATCTAGTGAAGAAGCCGGGGCAGAAAAAACCGGCTGCCCCGTTTACCACGTCTACATTACAACAGGAAGCCAGTCTTAAGCTCGGGTTCTCGGTAGCGCAGACTATGACCTTGGCACAACGGCTATACGAATCAGGCAAGATTACATATATGAGAACTGACTCTGTAAGCCTCTCGGAACTGGCCATGGACATTGCGGCAAAGGAAGTAACATCTGCATACGGCGCCGAATATTCAGAAACAAGACAATACACAACCAAGTCCAGTTCTGCTCAGGAAGCTCACGAAGCCATCAGGCCTACAGACTTTTCAGAAAAAAGTGCAGGCAGCGACAGAAACCAGAAACGCCTCTATGAATTGATATGGAAACGGGCAATTGCTTCACAAATGGCCAACGCCAGGATAGAAAGAACCACGGCAACAATCGGCATATCCACCGTTCCCCAAACCATGAAAGCCACAGGTGAGGTCATTACGTTTGATGGATTCCTTAAGGTCTACCTTGAAACAACAGATGAAGAGAAGGAAGATGAGGAAAACAAAGAAATGTTGCCACCGCTGAGTATTGGACAAGAACTCAACCTTGACCAAATGAAGGCTGTTGAACGGTTTACAAGACCACCTGCGAGGTACACAGAAGCAAGCCTTGTTAAGAAACTTGAAGAGATGGGTATCGGCAGGCCATCTACCTATGCGCCCACCATTTCTACCATACAAAAAAGAGAATATGTACTCAAAGAACACAGAGAAGGCAGGGAGCGGCAATATCAGGAACTGATCCTGGCAAACGACGAAGTTAACGCATACACAAGAACGGAAATTACAGGCGCAGAAAAAGCAAAGCTTTTTCCAACAGACGTAGCAATGGTAGTCAACGACTTCCTCGTTGAAAATTTTCCAAGAGAATTAGATTATTCATTTACAGCGACCATAGAAGAAGAATTCGATGAAATTGCCACCGGTAAGCTGGCGTGGGACAAAATGATCAGCAACTTTTATGGAAGTTTCCACGAAAAGGTAAAACTTACGGAGGCAATAGACAGATCAGAAGTAGACACCTCAAGAGAACTTGGCAAGGATCCCAAAACAGGCCGAACTTTATTAGTCCGGCTAGGACGATTCGGCCCTATAGCACAAATCGGAACCACCGAAGAACTTGGAGAAGAAAAGCCTAAATATGCCAGCCTGCTAAAAGGGCAGAGGCTGGACGCTATTACATATGAAGAAGCATTAGAATTATTTAAACTTCCAAGAGAAGTTGGAACCTATGAAGACGAAGTAATAGTTGCTGCAATTGGCAGGTTTGGACCATATATCCGGCACGACGGTAAGTTTGTTTCCTTAACAGGTGATGATGATCCATATACCGTCGTCCAGGAGAGAGCCACTGAATTAATAGAAGCCAAGCGTAAAGCTGATGCTGAAAAACTCATTAAGTCATTTGATGAAAACCCGGACATACAAATTCTAAACGGACGGTACGGGCCTTATATAAAAGCCGGGAAAAAGAATGTCAAGATACCTAAGGACAAAGAACCTAAAGACTTGACACTTAAAGAATGCCTTACTCTTGCCGAAAATGCTCCTGAAAAAAGAAGAAGAGGAGGAGTAAAAAGCAAGCCGAAAACAGAGAGTAAGCCGAAAAAGGTCACGAAAAAAAAGAAGAAGTAAATACCGTGGGCTGAAAAAGAGCTAATAATTTAATAATTCAGGGTAACATAGCCCTTTGATTTGATAAACACAGATACAGGCACACCCTTTTCAATAAACCCCTGCAGTACCGACTGGAATTCATTACGTGAGTTAATTTCACTGGAACCGACTTTTAGTATTATGTCACCGGGTATTATACCGGCTCTCTCTGCCGGACTATCACTTACAACATGCCTTACAATTACCCCATGCCTCTCTTTGTCTTCCTGTGGCAGGTCTTCAATCGCCAGGCCCATGCCCAGGCTTACCTGTCCGAGAAGCGTCTTAATTGTTACGTATTTCCTCCCTGACATGCTTTCCGGCTGCTGCTCCATTTTGATTGTCAGCAACTTTTCTTCTTTATTACGAATGATTTTTACCTTCACTTCGCTGTCAACAGTCGAGACCCTTATGGCTTTCTGCAGGTCGTCTATATTTAGAATCTCATGGCCGCCAAACTCAATGATGACATCTCCGGGAAGAATCTCTCCTTTTGATGCAGGAGTATCCTGCCACACTTCAGAAATGAAGGCTCCTTTATCAGATTCAAGCTGAAACTCCTTCAACACATCTCCTTTACTTTCTAAATTCAGATATGAGGCAAGGTTATCACTTATATTCTGAAGCCCTACACCCAGGTAGCCTCTTACGACTCTGCCCTTTTCGATAAGATCAGATATGACTTCATCTGCAATATCTATGGAAATTGCAAATCCTACTCCCTGAAATCCTCCTGTGCGTGTTGCGATAGCGGAATTAACACCTATGATTTCGCCTCGCAGATTTACCAGCGGACCGCCACTGTTGCCCGGATTAATCGCTGCGTCAGTCTGAATAAAATCCTCGTATGCAAAAGGCTGCGCAAATGGTGTAATATGTGTTCTCCCTATTGCACTTACAATACCCGTAGAAACTGTCTGGCTATATCCAAAGGGATTGCCAATAGCAATTACCCAATCTCCAACCTTCACACTTTTTGGGTCTCCAAGAATCGCTTCTCTGAGAGTGTCGCATGTAATCTTCAAAATTGCCAAGTCAGTGTTTGCATCCTTACCAACAATGGCAGCATCATATTTGTCCCCATTATATAATGTAACTGTTATCCTGCCGTTTTCAAAACCCTCAATGACATGACAGTTAGTAAGGATATACCCTGTTTTTTTTATTACGATTCCGGAGCCAAAACTTGGCTGATTAGAATTCTTGGATTTTTTATCCTTTTTTTTGGGATGGACAAAGGGTGAAGGCCTCTCTTCATGGGGGTTCGTAGCAGTGCCATAAACGCCTTCTGCCACTATGCTCACAACCGAAGGCGCCACCAGACGTGATACCTTCTGGAAAATCCGTACAAACGGATTCACAACCTTTTCAAGCTCTAAAATCTCTTGCCTTAGCTCTTCAGCTTCTTCTGCACATACCTTTTGGCTGAACAAAAGCAAAGAAATAAGGCAAACTATTATTTTAAAACTCAGGAAATTTGAAAATTTTGTATACATAACTACAGAAAATTGTATCAAAAATATCCCCTTTTACAACAAATCATTTGATTTTTGTACATGCCCTGTTACTATCTAACCTGTTACTCAATAACTCTATAATAAAAATGAAAGGTAAGCTTATTGTTGTCGAAGGGACGGATGGTAGCGGGAAAACCGTTCAGGCCAACCTTCTTGTGGAAAGACTGTCAAGCGAAGGCCATAAGGTACAGATGACAGATTTCCCGCAATATGGTAAATCGTTCTTTGCGAACATGATAGAGAAATATTTGAAAGGCGTATACGGCTGGCCGCAAGCGCTGAGAGACCATCTTAAAACCCACCCGCTTACTAAAACGGAATCTGTTGAGTCGAGGCCGGATGAAGTTAATCCATATCTAACATCTCTTCTTTATGCGGGTGACAGATGGGAGGCAAAAGGCCAGATGAATAAATGGCTGGATGATGGAAACATAATCATCTCCAACCGATACGTCTGCTCAAACATGGCACATCAGGGAGCAAAGATCGGTAATGCCGGGGAGAGGAAAAAGTTTTTCGAATGGATCGAAGAACTTGAATACAAAGTTTCTGCCATACCCAAACCATACCTTACTATTTACCTGCATGTCCCGATAGAGATATCGCGGGAACTGATTAAGGCCAGGACAAAGGAGTCAGAAGGCTTGAAATCGGAAGTGGATCTACACGAAGGAGATCTCGGATACATGAAGAGGGTACAGGAAACATACATAGAGCTTGCTGGCAGTGATAGTAACTGGCTTACGATTGAATGCACAAAAAACAATCAACTAAAACCGAGAGAAGAGATAGCGGAAGAAATTTGGAATACGGTAATAACGCGCATTGAAAAATGACTATTTTATACACGGAGGGGCAAGAGAATGAAAATATACAAGCTAATACCAAGGAACCCGGATTCTAAAGTTTGGGAAGGGAGCGATTTCAAGGGTGCGTTAATCGTGAGGGCCGAAGAGTCGGATAACGCCCTGAGAATGGCAAGGTTAAAGTACAGGACAACGCAAACGCATCAGATAGAATCGCAGGAAACAGCGTACGGTCCCTGGACAGGTGCTAATACAGACTTCGAATATGTAACCGATTCTAAATATTCCATTGATGGTGCTGAAGAAATATTAGAGGAAATCCCTTAAAACATTGACCATTGACTAATCGGGCGCTGAGGATCTATTATTTATAATGGAAAAATATGTAGATGTTATTGGCCAAAACGATTTATATGACAAAGAGGCCACTTTACTTGAAGAAGAAGGTTTTGATAACCAAATAGCCTGTATCAGACTTCTTGGAAGAGACATGGCAAAAATATCTAATGCAGATACACTTAATA
>CAJXKT010000096.1 GCA_913055705.1 uncultured bacterium | reverse complement strand
CCATTCACAATAATAGACACTGCCGGTATCAGAGAAACAGATCACGAAGTAGAAAGGCTCGGCGTCCTGGAAAGCAAGAAACAGTTAAGAGCGGCAGATAAAATAATCATTGTGTTTGACAATTCTAAATCAGTAGAAAGAGAAGACAAAGAGTTGATTGAGTTTATTGAAAAACTTGATCTGCATAAAACAGACAACTCCCACAAGGTATCCATCTTTCCAGTAATAAACAAGGCAGACCTGCCGTGTAAACTAAACCTGTCATCACTTATTGGAGATACGTTCGAACCGATATGCCAGATATCCGCCTTGAATGGCGACGGCATTTCAACACTTGAGGAGAATCTGATCTCAGAATTTAAGGAGTTTATAAAATACACACCTGAAAGGCCCATAATCTTCACCGAACGCCAGAAGGAATATATATCAAGGGCCTTGCTATTTTCTGAGAAATGCATTCAACCGGCCGAAGAGACAAAGAATGATTCGAATCTTTTAAATGATACAAAACAGAACCTTTTGAATTGTATTGTCGGTTCTTAGTTATAGCGCCTGCCTGCCGGTAGGCAGGGAGACCTTCCCGACTCATTCTGGAGAGGTTATACCAGAAAATTCATTTCTTTAAGTAATCCCGAACTTTCTTTATATCAGACCAGACTTTTTTCTTATCATTGGGATTTCTCAGCAGATATGCGGGATGATAGGTAGGCAGGAATTTTGTGCCTTGATATTCAAAGAATTTCCCGCGCAGTTTACCGATAGCCTCCTTTGTATCCAGCAATGTCTGTGCGGCAAATGTTCCTAATGCGCATATTACCTTTGGGCGTATTATCTCAATCTGTTTAATCAAATGCGGGGTACATAGAACTATTTCCTTGGCATTGGGATTTCTGTTCTCCGGCGGACGGCACTTCAGGATATTGGCAATATATACCTCCTCCCTCTTTAAACCTATTGATTCTATAATCTTGGTTAGAAGCTGCCCTGCCCTACCGACAAATGGTTCTCCCTGCACATCCTCATAATAGCCCGGTGCCTCTCCAACAAACATAAGGTCTGAATCAGGGTCACCGACCCCAAAGACTACATTCGTTCTACCTTTACATAACTCACATTTTGTACATTTCTTTACCTGTTTCTCCAATTTACTAAGTTCTTTAGTTTTCTCTGATTTACTCAATTCGTCCGTTTTCCTCTCGTTATGGGTATCAATTGGAGCCAACTGCACGTAATCCACACCCAGCTTCCTTTCTAAATCAACTTTATCAGAAAGAACGTCAAGCAGCGACAATACCTCAGCCTCTGTTCCCTGTAACCTGGTTGAATTAAGCGATGAATCCATCCTGTTCTCGTGTTTTTCGTGGGCTCTTTTGACTTCTTATGACACGTGCGGATTATATCGGAGCGTTCAAGACTTGTCAAAATCTCTTTTTCCTTGAAATTGTTACAATGCAAACTTACAATGTAACACTCTTTATATTTAATTAGTATAAATACTCTGCAATACCCTTAAAACGATTATGTATTTTATAGCTGAAAAGAAAAAGATTGCTGAATCAATTTATTCCATAAAGGTTTTAGCGCCGAAGATTGCCGCTAAGAGAAGGGCTGGTCAGTTTATTGTACTGATAGTCGACGAAAAAGGTGAAAGGATACCACTGACAATCGCAGGCGCTGACAAGGATAGTGGCCTTATTGAAATCGTTTTTCAAACCGTTGGCCATACTACTCAACATTTAGCATCTTTAAAAGTGGGTAGGGGTGATAGTATAAAGGATATCCTGGGCCCGTTAGGACACCCTACTTACATTAAAAATTTTGGGACGGCGGTATGTATCGGCGGCGGCCTGGGTATTGCCCTGGCAATGCCAATTACAGAGGCCCTGCATGAAGCCGGAAACAATGTAATTTCTATAATAAGTGCTCGAAACGAAAGTTTGCTGCTGATGGAAGATAGACTGCGTAAAATCAGCAACGAATTATTGATTGCTACTGACGATGGATCTAAGGGATTCCACGGCTTTCCTACACAAATACTTCAGGAAATGATAGATAACAAGAGGAAGATCGACATCGTATTTGCCGTTGGCCCTGTACCGCTTATGGGAGCTGTGTGCAAGCTGACTCAACCGTATAATATCAAGACGATAGTAAGCCTTAACCCTATTATGGTTGACGCAACCGGGATGTGCGGCGCTTGTCGTGTAACGGTAGGAGGCAAGACAAAGTTTGCCTGTGTAGACGGCCCTGAGTTTGATGGACATCAGGTTGACTTTGATACATTGACGAAGAGGTTAAGGATATATACTGATGGCGAAACGGAGGATAGCCAGAAAGACGCACAAGCAGAAGCATGTCAGATGGATGAGGAAAAAACCGAAACCTTTAAAAAGGTTGAAGATGAGCTTTTGAGTCAGCAGACTGTTTTAAAAGAAGGGGAAAAGAAACCAAAGATTCCAAGGCAATCAATGCCTGAACAAAAACCAGAAACAAGAGCAAAGAACTTCAAAGAGGTTCCCTATGGCTTTAATATTGAATTAGCACAAAAGGAGGCTAGTAGATGTATTCAATGCAAAAAGCCGTTATGTTTTGAAGGATGTCCAGTTAATATAGACATACCAGCATTTATCAAGCTTATAGGTGAGTGTGATTTTATTGGCGCAGCCCGTAAGATAAAGGAAACTAACGGCCTCCCTGCCGTATGCGGCAGGGTATGCCCTCAGGAAGACCAGTGTGAAAAGATTTGTGTAATTGGCAAGAAAGGCGACCCTGTGTCTATAGGAAGTCTGGAACGGTTTGTAGCAGATTACGAAAGAGAACATGGTGATGAATTTATTCCGGAAATACCTGAGAAAACAGGCCGCAAAATTGCCGTGGTAGGATCAGGCCCTGCCGGTCTTACCGTAGCAGGAGATCTGGCAAAGAAAGGACATGACGTAACCATCTTTGAGACACTGCATAAAGCCGGAGGCGTACTGGTATATGGAATACCGGAATTTCGATTACCAAAGGCTATAGTAGAATCTGAAATAAATTATCTAAAGAAATTGGGTGTTAAGATTGAGCTGAGTTTCGTTATAGGAATGAGTGAGACTGTGGATGAACTTTTTGATGAAGGTTTTGATGCAGTTTTTCTGGGTACCGGAGCCGGCTTACCAATGTTTATGCAGATACCGGGAGAGAATCTCAACGGCGTATATTCAGCCAATGAATATCTGACCAGGGTAAATCTGATGAAGGCATATGATCCGGAATACGATACACCCATATTAAGAAAAAAGAAAGTTGCCGTACTGGGTGCCGGGAACGTGGCATTGGACTCAGCCAGAACCGCCTTGCGTCTAGGTGGAGAAAACGTTTATATTGTTTATCGTAGGTCAAGAACAGAGATGCCTGCCAGAATAGAGGAAGTTCATCATGGTCAACAGGAAGGCCTGGAATTCAAATTTTTGATGAATCCTATCAGGATTATAGGCGATGATAAAGGATGGGTGAAAGGCCTGGAATGTATAAAGATGAAATTAGGGGAACCGGATGAATCCGGCAGGAGACGACCTATACCTATCGAAGGCACTGAAATTGTACTGGATGTTGAGTGTGTGATTGTTGCCATAGGCAACGGACCCAATCCACTAATAACCGCCGTTACACCAGACATAAATACAAATAGAAGAGGTAACATAGTCGCCGATGAGGAAACAGGAGTAACATCGAAGAAAGGTGTATTCGCAGGAGGCGATATAGTTACCGGAGCGGCGACTGTAATCCTCGCAATGGGTGCCGGTAAGAAGGCGGCTGTAGCAATAGACAATTATGTAATGGGAAGAGAACTTAAACCTAGGCCTGTTAAGGAAGAGTCTTAATTGATGCAAATTAACGTAAACGGTGAAAACAAGGAATGCTCGACAGAAACCTCTGTATCTAAACTATTGGAAAGTCTGGATATTGATAATAGATACATCGCAGTAGAACTAAATCATAAAATCGTTCCTCGTACACAATTTAATGAAAAGATTCTGCAGGAAAATGATAGTCTGGAGATAGTTACTTTTGTTGGCGGGGGATGAAATGGAAGATACAGTTCTTAAGCTTGGTAAATATGAGTTTAACTCCAGATTGTTTGTTGGTACGGGAAAATATCAAACCTTTGACATAATGAAGGAGGCCCTGGAGGCCAGTGGTTCAGAGGTTATCACAGTAGCGGTCAGGCGTGCAAACATTGGCGGCAAGCCGGGAGAATCATTACTCGACCATATTGACAAAGACAAATATACGATACTACCTAATACAGCCGGGTGCTATTCAGCCGATGAGGCTGTCAGGACAGCACTCCTGGCAAGAGAAATGGGTATCTCAGATTTAATTAAACTGGAAGTACTGGGTGATGAGAACACACTGCTGCCGGACCCGGTTGATACATTAAAAGCCACTGAGACTTTAGTTAAAGAAGGTTTTACCGTTCTTGTTTACACCTCTGATGACCCAATAGCGGCTAAACGACTTCAGGATGCAGGTGCAACCAGCGTCATGCCTGCAGGTGCTCCGATAGGCTCAGGCCAGGGAATCTTAAACCCGAATAATATAAGAATCATTCTCGAAACATTAAGTGTACCCATTATAGTTGATGCAGGCGTAGGTACCGCTTCTGATGTGACTGTCGCCATGGAACTTGGTTGTGAGGGTGTATTGTTGAATACTGGTATTGCTCTGGCAAAAGACCCTGTCAAAATGGCTAGGGCGATGAAGCTGGCATGTGAGTCAGGCCGTCTGGCACATTTATCAGGCAGGATACCCAAAAAATTATATGCTAATGCCAGCAGCCCTTTAAAAGATTTTTAAATAGGACATTCCCTTTCAGCCTCCCCCGCCAGCTTGTCCGACAAGTTTTTTGGCGGAAATGCTTGCCCGCCCGGCATCCGTTCGGACGGGTCGGGCTGGTAACCATAACTGTTACCTTTACTAATTATCATACATTTATTTAAAAAAACAAAATACATATGTTAGCAAAACGCATCATACCATGTCTTGACGTTAAAGATGGCAGAGTGGTAAAAGGAACAAGATTTCTGGAATTAAGGGACTCCGGAGACCCTGTAGAGATTGCGGAGTTATACGACAAGCAATGTGCAGATGAACTGGTCTTTCTCGACATTACGGCTTCACATGAGAAAAGGAACATTATTCTCGACGTAGTCAGGCATACGGCAGAAGAAGTTTTTATGCCACTTACGGTTGGCGGTGGAATCCGCACTATTGAAGACATCAGGGATCTCCTGAATGCCGGCACAGACAAAGTATCCATAAATACTACCGCCGTAAAAGATCCTGATTTTGTAGATAAAGCATCAAGGCGTTTCGGCAGTCAATGCATCGTGGTAGCCATTGATGCTAAAAGAGAAGGTGATGGATGGGAGGTGTACATAAATGGAGGACGCACCCCTACCGGCAAAAATGCTATTGAATGGGCCAGGGAAGTAGAATCAAGAGGCGCCGGTGAAATACTCCTTACGAGTATGGACTGTGATGGTACCAAGGATGGATTTGATCTGGAGCTTACAAGTTCAATTTCCGAGAGTCTGGAAATACCCGTTATAGCTTCCGGCGGCGCGGGAAAACTTGAACACTTTTATGATGTATTTACTACAGGCAAGGCCGATGCAGCATTAGCCGCCTCTATATTTCATTTTAAAGAATATGAAGTCTCTGAAGTAAAGGATTATTTAGCTGAAAGAGGCATAACGGTTAGAATAGAGTAATAACTTTAGCCCGTGATTTTGATACAAGATTAAACTGTAAGCAATTCACTCCTCTGTGCAGATCTTACAGTATTCTCTAACAGCATAGCTATAGTAACAGGACCTACACCACCGGGAACCGGTGTTATCATAGATGCCTTTTTAGAAACAGATTCAAAGTCAACATCACCAACGATCTTACCATCACCCAACACACTGACTCCTATATCAACAACCACAGCTCCATCACTTATCATATCCCCTTTAATGAGATTTCTTACACCTGTGGCTGAACAGATAATATCAGCATTTTTCAGATGAAACGCAAGATCATGTGTTGATCTATGGCATGTGGTTACTGTTGCTTCTTTAGCAAGTAACATTAAAGAAAGAGGCTTACCGGTGGCAAGGCTCTTTCCGATAACCACAGCATTTTTCCCTTTTATCGTAACCCCGGAATATTTAAGTAACCTGATAACACCAAATGGAGTACATGGGAGGAAATTAGAAACACTTAGTATACGCCTTTCATCGGTTAATGTTGCATGCAAGTCGTCGTGGAATAGTTGAAATGTAGACTCCTCGGCTGCCAACCTCCCTACAGAGACTGCCCCTAAACCATCTATATCCTTTGCAGGTATAATGGCATTTACAACCCTTCTTGCATTAACCCTGTGGGGCAAAGGGAAAAAGACCAAAAGGCCATTCATTCTTTCATCTTTATTTATTGAATTGACCAGATTCAAAATTTCGTTAATTGATACATCCGGGGATAAAATGTGTTCATATACATTTATCCCAACCTTTTCAGCAGCTTTTAGAATTGAATTGAAATACTGTTTTGATGCCAGATCATTACCGCTGAGTATGAGGGCAAGGCCGACATCAACACCATTCCCTTTAAGTTCTGCTGCATCCTTCTTTACTTTTGCCTTAATTTCATCAGACAACTTCTTTCCCTCAATGGTTTTTAACATAACTACACTCCTCCAATTCTTTTCAAAATTTCAACATCTAAACGAATATCAAGTTTATTCCATTTGCAAAAAACATATTAGTTTATATTATAACATAATATACAGAACTAAAGGAACGCAATATCAGCTTAATTAAGCATTGTGCCTATGAGAAGATACAAACTACACAAGATCGCGGAACTTGAGAATTTCGAAAACGTCATACAATTTACCGATCAGCCGGAACATGATGATTTCAGGTATTATGGAACCTGGGCGAAAGATCATTTCAAGAATAATAATCCAATCAGCCTGGAGCTAGCGTGCGGCAAAGGTGCTTATACCCTGGCTCTTGCAGAGAAATATCCCGATAGGAATTTTATCGGTATTGATATGAAGGGTTCACGCCTGTGGACCGGAAGTGTTGAGGCACAGGAGCGCGGCCTTACTAACGCAGCTTTCCTTCGCATAGAGATCCTGAACCTTGCTCACTATTTTGCTAAAGGGGAAATAGACGAAATATGGATAACCTTTCCTGATCCTTTTTTGAGGAATGGCAAGTTTAGGAGAAGGCTCACCGCTGCCCGGTATCTGGCTGTCTATAAACATGTGATAAAAGAGGGAGCGCCAATCCACCTTAAAACAGATTCAAATCCCCTTTTCGATTTTAGCCTCAAATCATTAATAGAAAACCGATATGTAATTGAAGAAAAGATCGATGATGTTTATGA
>CAJXKT010000095.1 GCA_913055705.1 uncultured bacterium | reverse complement strand
AAGACAGGTCCCTTAGTTTTGTGCCTTCAAGGCCAAGCATTTTAAAATGAAAAAAGAGAACAGAGAACTTTCATCAGATGCCTAACAGGAAATTCCCGGTGATAAGTATGAACCGTATATTGGAATGAAGGAATTTCTACCGTAATTCACCCTCAAGGCAACTGTTTTCCTTAGATATTCAAAATAGAGTTTTAAGACTATTTTCCAATACAACAGGTTTGTAAAACTGTAAATAGGGCGAAGATCCTATATATTCGTAAAAAATTACTCAATTCGCCGTCAGACTATGTCACCGTTACTAGTTTGTGATGTGGTTAGGTGGTTGTCGTGCCAACCGTTAAACAAGTATTAGGAATTTTTGCGTTATAAATTAATGGTTGAAAATAACTAATAAGAAAGTTTAATTTCTATGTGAAATCTGTATAGTATCTCTAAATAATTTACAGACTGACGAGCCAACGTTCAGCTGACAGGAAATTCATCTTGAAATTCATTTTGTGAAACAGGCTGCACACCGCCGGGACAAAATATAAGGAACTAATTTATGAAATTGTTTCCCTCGTTCTTAAAAGTTTTTAAACCAGGAACAAAAGCCACATCAATCCTTATCTCAACCCTTGTCTTCATCATAGTAGTTACAATTTATAATTTTGAAGACCGTGATCTGTTTAAGGCGCTAAGAATTTTCAAGGCAATTGAGCAGAAATCCATGGATGTCAGGTTTCAAATTAGGGGAAAGCGTGATCCCGGTGATGAGATTGTAATAGTTGCGATAGACGAGAAGAGCATAAAGAAACTGGGACGCTATCCATGGCCAAGGCGTTATGTCTCACAATTCGTAGACAGGGTAACGGACGCGGGTGCTAGGCTTCTCGCTCTGGATGTTATGTACGCCGAGAGGCAAAACGTCGATATACTGGAAGCCTTTGATACCCTGACGGGGAAGTATAATAATTCGCATCTACATAATTACATACCTGGAGGACAGGAAAAAGAAAAATTTCTGGCAGCATTACAGAAGAGAAGAAAAGATTTTGATGAAGATTCCAAGCTCCAGGAATCATTTAGGAGGGCTGTTGAAGATAACGGTTTAGACATTATTTCTTCGATTGAATTTGTTGATGAAGCACAGGCAAGGCCCACTGAATATGCGGGAAAAGAGGTATCTGGCCTCGGGAGAGAACTGCTGAAGGAGTCTGCATACTTCCCTGTTCTGGTAGGTATGGGAGGCAAAACATCCAAGGAAAAGAGTTCTGACGGCAACACATTAACTATCCTGTCCCCTAAGAACCGAAAAGAGGTGATGAATAATCTACTGGCAAACTATCGGCCAAAGAGGGCTGTTGGAGTTACCAATATGATTGATCAGTTTGCAGAATGGGTAACTTATCAGGGATTTGTAGATACAAATGTAGACTATTCCGGCATAGTAAGAAGCGAGTATATGGCTATTCAATATGAGAATGAATTTTACCCCCCACTTGGTGTTCAGGTATCCAGAGTATATAAAAACCTTGATTACGGTGAGTTGAAGCTAGTGCTGACAGAAAAGCTGATCTTCAAAGAGACTGAGATCCCTATAGATAGTTGGAACCGGATGACGATTAACTACTGCGGACCGGCTTCTACATTTAAATATTATTCTGTCTGTGATGTCATAGATGGCAAGATACCTTATGCCGCATTCAGGAATAAAATCGTTTTTGTCGGTGCAACGGCATCCGGTCTGGGTGACTATATAGCTACCCCATTTTCATCACAGACACCTGGTGTAGAAAAGCATGCAACCGTTACTGAAAATATCCTGCATGAAAAGTTTCTGATAAGAGGAAGAGGAGAGGTGTTTCAGGATTTACTGGCAATTATCTGCATTAGCCTTACAATGGGTTTATTCCTGCCTTTGCTACCTTCGATCTGGGGCGGTGTGGCAAGTGCATCATTATGGTTTGGGTATAACTATTACGTTTATGAAAGATTTGTAGGCGACGGAACGTGGTTGAACGTAACGTACCCAAGTATCACAGTAATTGTGTGTTTTTCTTCAATTATTCTGTATCGCTTCATATCAGAAGAGAAATTAAGAAAAGGGGTAAAATCTGCATTTGAAAACTTTATGGACCCAAAGGTTGTACGTGAAATACTGAAGGAGCCAAAGGATATTAAGCTCGGTGGTGAAGAGAGGGAGGTTACCGTTTATTTCTCAGATATTGAAAAGTTCAGCTCTATTTCAGAAAAATTGCAACCGGCAGAACTGATAGAACTCCTTAATGAATACTTGAGTGAGATGACAGACCAGATACTCGACCATGGAGGATTTCTGGACAAATACATCGGTGATGCAATCGTCGCTGCATTCGGAACACCACAGGAACAGCCGGACCATGCGGTGAAGGCATGCCTGGCTACTATTGACAATCAGCAAAGGTTACGTGAGTTGAACGTAAAATTCAAAGAGGAAGGAAGACTGCAGATACAGGCCAGAATTGGTCTGAACTCGGGCCGAGTGCTTGTGGGAAATGTTGGTTCAGCGAACAGACTTTCATATACCGTAATTGGTGACGAAGTTAATCTCGGAGCCAGGCTTGAAGCGGCCAACAAGTATTATGGAACTTACACCATGATAAGCGAAAGAACTTATGAACTGGCCAAAGACCATATAGAGGCCAGAGAGTTGGATGTGATACGGGTTGTCGGAAAGGAGAAACCGGTCAAGATATATGAACTCATTGACAGAAAAGGGCAAATACAAGAAACGAAACGAGAGGTAGTTAAGCTGTATGAAGATGGTCTCAAAATGTATAGAAAAAAAGAGTGGCAAAAGGCAATAGAATTGTTCCGAAAAGCTCTTAACCAAGACCCTCATGATGGACCATCATTGACATATATAGAAAGATGCAAAGGTTACATACAAGATCCTCCTCCGGAAAATTGGGATGGCGTTTACGTCTTAACCGCTAAGTAAAAAATGGAAAAGAAACCGGTAAATTCCGGAGAATCGCTGCAATTGTATAAAAATCCATCACCACATCGGTTTTCATAATAAACCCTTACGCGCGTTTTTAAGTAAAATTTTCAGAATGCGTAAGAGAATTGGTATGTCTGATGCTATACAAATGTGTACAAATTAGGTATTCTCTATATAAGGTGCCTACTGAATTGTCTTGCTAAAGTGTTCTTAATTATGATGTATAGGCCGTGTTTAGTATTGACTAAGCTATACTTCTTAGTATTATGCTATGTATTTATATATTTAAGATGCAGTATATGAAATCTTCAAAGGGTTTAAAAAATTTCCTGATTCTCCCGGTTTGCCTCTTATTGTTTTCTGCCATTCCTGTTTATGCTCAGGATGCTCAACTGTTGGATGTAACCATTGATCAGGCAAAGGGTGATATCGAGATGATGCTTCCAGGCACACTTGACTGGATACCAATACCTGAAGAATCCGGCAACACTTTTTCTGAAGGTGCCCAGATTCGAACCGGTCCATTTTCCAGTGCCACTCTCGTCCTAGCAGAGAGCAGTGTTATACTTGTAGATTCTCTTGCCTATTTTACAGTAGAACAGTTCTTCAGGTCTGGCAACGTAGTGACTACAAGAATAAACCTGATTATAGGCTCTATCACAAGCACACTGAATGATGAAACGAAGTTCGAAAATGACTATAAGATCATAACGCCTTCATTAACCGAAACGTTGAATAGTGGTGAAATTAAGAAAGTGGTTTCAGGTGCTATGTACAACGACAGTGTAAGGACAGGGCCTAGGAAAGGTGCAGATGTAGGGAGTGAAGAGACGGGTGGTTATAAAAAGGGCCCGAGTGCAGGAGAAAGAACCAGGGCAAATGCACAGAAAAGAGAGTCTTCAGCAGCGCAAGGCAATTGAGGAATTACATAATACATACATTAAATCATAAAAGGAAAGTATGAATAAAGTTTATTTTATCGCAGTCATTTTTGTTTCCACTCTGTTTCTGCTCTCTCCTGGAACAGTGCTGTCCCAGCAGGAAGAGAGATTGGCAGTGGTATCTGAATATGAGGGTGATGTCAGGGTCGAGCATGAATCAATATTGAAGACAGTAAAAAAGATAGGCAACAGGATAAGGAATTCTGCTGTCTATGAGGACAGTTCTGTCATGACTATGCATGCATCAACGGCAGATCTGGTCTTTAATGACAACACCAGTCTGCAGATTGATGAGAACACTTCACTGACTATAGGTACAAGGGAGGTGTCCGGAGAAGAGAAAGCTGATGATGGCTTTATCAGGCAGGTATCCGGTAAGCAGAGTGAAATTGTCAGGAATATTTACGTAAAGGCGGGGAAGTTCCTGGCAAATATAACACCCAGTAAATCAGTGCTGACGGAATTTGAGACTCCTACCGGAGTAGCAGCAGTAAGAGGTACGATGTTCACGCTTGCCTATATTGCCGGTGTTACGAATATTGATCTGATGCAGGGTCTTATAGACTTTGCCGATGCGGGTAAAGATGTAAGTTTCAGTGTTGAGCCCGGAGATAATGTAGATATTTCTCTGTCGGAACTTGGTCATTCATCGATTGGTGTAAATACAGGGCAGATAGATGTTGCGACGCAGACAGGTACATTGATAATTGAATCAGGTGAAAGCACCCATGTGGATGTAGATGCTGACACTGGTAAGGTAAACGTGACTGCTGATGAGGGTACGGTTGATTTTGAAACGAGTACTGGTACGGCAGTAATAGAAGAGGGAGAAGCGGCGGGTACCAGTGTTGATGCGGATACCGGAGAAGTGACAATATCCTCGGAAGAGGGCAGTGTGGTATTTGAGACGGCCATGGGTAATGTAATGATGGACGAAGGAGATACTATGGGCTCTCGTATGGATGCCGAGACAGGTGATATGATAATGACAGCAGAAGAAGGTACTATTGAATTCGAGACGGCCATGGGTAATGTAACGATGGATGAAGGAGATGCTATGGGCTCTCGTATGGATGCCGAGACAGGTGATATGATAATGACAGCAGAAGAAGGTACTATTGAATTTGAGACGGCCATGGGTAATGTAACGATGGATGAAGGAGATGCTATGGGCTCTCGTATGGATGCCGAGACAGGTGATATGATAATGACAGCAGAAGAAGGTACTATTGAATTCGAGACGGCCATGGGTAATGTAACGATGGATGAAGGAGATGCTATGGGCTCTCATATGGATGCCGAGACAGGTGATATGATAATGACAGCAGAAGAAGGTACTATTGAATTCGAGACGGCCATGGGTAATGCCGTATTGCAGGAGGGTGCAGTGTTAGAGGTTGCCTTTGATGATAATACGGGTGAGATGTCACTGTCTTCAGGAGGAGGTACGTCTACACTGGAAACTGATAATGGTACTATAACAATGGATGAAGGTGGTTCCATGAATTTCACTGTTAACGATAATACCGGAGAGATAACGGTTATTGGAACAACAGGAGATATTACTATGACAAATGAAGATGGTACTACAATGACCCTGGAGGGTGGTACAAACATGGGTATTATGCAGGATGACGGTAACGAAGGACCAATGGAGCCGGGACCTGGGCCGGATGACGGTAACGAAGGACCAATGGAGCCGGGACCTGGGCCGGATGACGGTAACGAAGGACCAATGGGGCCGGGACCTGGGCCGGATGATAGTTATGATGAACCAGAATCAGATGGCACTATTATTTTTGAAGGTGCTGGTACGGCTTCAACTGCAGATGGTCAAGGTGTATTTGATGGTGGTACTTATACAGAGGCAACTGGTGTATTCGAAGGTACATATACAGATACAGCCGGGAATACAGCTAATACTACTGATTTTCAACAGAGTAGTTTCAATGCTGCTGCTGATGATACTACTACTACTGCTGCTGCTGCTGATGCTGATGAAACTGCCCCAAGCATCTCATCAAGTGCTACAGCATCAGTTGCTGAGAACCTAACCAGTGCGATTGCTATAATTGCAACCGATACCAATACTATTACTTATTCAATCAGTGGTGGTGACTCAGCATCTTTTAGTGTTGACTCATCAAGCGGTGTAATTACTTTTGATTCAGCCCCTGATTATGAATCACCAGGAGATTCAGATACTAACAACACTTACACCTTTACCGTCACTGCAACGGATACGGCTGGTAATGCTGATACACAGTCAGTAACCATTACTGTAACGGATACTATTGATGGTCTGGGTGTGATTAATGAAAGTGAACCAAATAATTCTATTTCAAATGCACAATCTATAGGCGGTGATTTCAAGATTGCGAGTAACCCTGATATTATATTTTCTGATATTGATGTGCCTTGGGTCTCAATAGCCGGGACAGGCGACGGTACATTTGATTACTACTCGTTTCCAATTGATACGGAAGGGACCCTGGGGATCTTTGACATAGATTACGGAAAAAACCAGGGAGGAAGTATGGATACAACTTTGCATCTGTATGATGATACTGGGGTATCCGTTGAATATAATGGTGATGCTTATGATGATGACTCGGCAATTACAGAAGGTGCAGCAGGATCAATACATAGTTATGACTCTTATCTCGAATACACCTTTGACACTACCGGAACTTACGTCATAGCAGTGGGAGAATACCCTGGAGGCTTGGGTCTTTCACTTACTAGCCACGCAAGTGACACGCCAATGCAGGGTAACGTACCTGATGCGGGGGATACATACACCCTTCAAGTATCAAGAGTAAACGACCTTCATGCTACCGATATTTTTAAAGATGATTTTTCAACTGGAGATCATAACCTTTGGAATATTGCGGATAACGCATATATAGACAACTCCTTTGGTACAATAGGTCCCAAGTCCAGTTTTGATGGTAACTTTACGGTAATTCATACCGGTCTTGAATCCGCACAGAATAAGGGATTATTGGAAAAAAGACTTCTTTTTACAAAAGATGCCATTCGACAAATCACGTTTGATTACAACTTTGTAACTCAAAAATTACAGGATGATTTTTTTAAGGCGGAAGTACATTTTTCTGATGGCAGAACAATACAACTGGCATATGAGGATATATATTCAGATTTAGCACCAGTAAGTGGCCTACCTACAAATGTGTTAAATAGCTCAGATAGTTTCCAAACCGGATGGAAATCAGCACATTGGATCGGCTTAGTACCCGGTGGGCCAATAATCCTCCAATTTCATTTACAAGATGTAGGGGATTTGTCGAATGATTCTGTGGTTCTTATAGATAATGTGGTTGATCCTATATTCGACAGTGAAACAACTGATTCTTCAAGCGAAGCGTCAGTAGCAAGTACCGATTATCTGCTTACGTTTGCCAGGATACTTCGAGGAGAGGTTGATATTCATGATGCTGATCTTGAGGCTGATGCCGTGGCCAGCGCAGAACATCAGGCCTTTATTGCCAAGGTAAATGAGGTAATCAGTGATATAGAGAATAGTTCTAATTCTGAGCTTGTGACAGGCGAGGACG
>CAJXKT010000094.1 GCA_913055705.1 uncultured bacterium | reverse complement strand
ACTCTTTACTTAATAATGAAATATGATATCTTGCCGACTCTGGAATTTACACTTGTTAGTTATATTCAGGTTTCTTTTATAACGTTTATTTCCTGGAAATATCAATTTTTATTTAACCCATAGGAATAAGAAAATTTGAGGTGGGCAAATGTACGAATTTAAAATAGAATCCTGGCAGGAAGAAGGGCAATGGCAGGGACAGATTAAAAACATGGTCAACTCATTAGAAAAGCTGAATCAATACATTGATATTACTCCTGATGAGGAAGAGGCGATAAAAACTTTAAATATGAGATGGGGAACAACACCATATTATGCATCTCTTATGGACAGAGACGATCCTGATTGTCCGATAAGAAAAATGGTTATTCCTTCAATGAAAGAAGATGAAAACGAACACGGGATTCCAAATTATTTAGTATTTAAAGAAAATAGAGAAAAAACGGACAGGTTCGGAGAAGATGAAAAAAGGCCTGATAGTGTTGCGAGGCAGTATGACGACCGGGTTGCGTTTACAATTACCGATGTGTGTCCAAGTTATTGCAGATATTGTTTCAGGAGAGAAGCCGTAATTGATCAAGAACTGCGGCTGCGATTCGATGCTGATGAAGGATTAGAATGGATTCGAAGACACGAAGAAATTCGTGATGTATTACTGACCGGAGGGGATCCATTAATGCTGTCTGATAAAGACATTAAGTATTTAATTGATAGCCTTCGAAGTATTCCACATCTTGAAATGATTCGAATTCATACAAAGATGCCAATTACATGCCCTCAACGAATAACAAAGGACCTTCTTGAGATATTAGGACAAGAACATGATACTCCAATCTGGATGAATGTTCATATTAATCATCCAAAAGAGATTACGGATAAAGTAAAAAAAGTGATCTGGGATATAACCCATACCGGCATCAACGTTGGAAATCAGGGCGTAGTCTTAAAGGGTATTAATGATGATGTCGATACCTTCCGCAAACTTCACCAGAAGCTTCTGTCTGTTCGCATAAGACCATATTACATGTTCCACTGCCAACTGGCGCCTGGAGTAGATCACTTCCGCGCACCTGTAGAAAAAGGTGCAGAATTAATTAGAGATGGAATTCGCGGCCATACAACCGGATTAGCTCAACCAATGTATGCTGTTTCCACTAATTATGGGAAGATTCCATTAATGCCGGACTATTATATAAAAGGAAACGGTGGGGTGAGGTATAAATTACGAAGTTATAAAGATGATATAACCTATCTTCCGTATATCCCTGAATAATATTAGTTCTCTTTCCTTTCCAAACTTCACTAACACCTTTCTGGTTGCCATGTCCCTTTATTTCTGCGACAGACAAATTCACTTGTGAAAAAAATATTGAAAAGCTATTATATTCATACAATATAATGGATTGTGAATGACTATCCAACTCTTTCAGGACTTTAACATAGCCTGAAGGAAGAAAATCTTATATGAAGAAAGATAAGTAATAAATTGAAAAGGGCAATATTATACACGTGCATCACTTTCTTTCTGCTGGCAGTGGTGTTTGTTGGTCTTACTTACAGTGGAAAATGGCAGGCCGGACTTATTGAGGTCGGTTGTTCGGTGTTCTTATTTGTCATCTTTCTTCATATTCTGAAAATAATAACACCCCAATCTTCGGGCAAGATTGTCACGGCATTATCCGTAATAATAGTAGTCATGCTTATCTACGCTAACTACAATTTACAAAGGAACGAGCATAAGGAATACACCTTTAAGGAACTCCTTGTGGGTGATTTACTGGTAAAAAAACTAATTGGCACACACGAAGAACTGCCGGATGAACTGTTGTCCAAAAGACTTGAGGATGTAATCCCGGGTGAGTTTGCTCAAGCAAAGACTGAGAAAGATACCATTGAATCACCATTCGAAAAACCGGAGAGGGTTTTAATGGGTAAGCCTGTTACTTTGCCGTTAGACAAGCCGGTCAGTGTTTTCGTGCGTAAGGAAAAGCTGCATCCTCTTGACACGCCAGAGGAAGTCACGAATTATAAATTAAAGGTTGCAGAGAACGGGGGGTTGAGGGCAGACAGGGCTAGGGTGGTTACGGCTGGTTTTGTAGTTCGACTGGACAAGCTTAATGAACAGGTTTCAGGGCTGTATACATCGGATTCTTTGTGCCTTCCATTAGAAGTAAAGATTACCAGTGGCAGTCTCTCGCGTACCATTTATGATAAAACAGAACTACCCACTGCCATATTAGAACCGGAGATCCAAACAGCCTTACAAGAGGAAAGTGTTGTTGAAGAAGCGGGTAAACAAGCTGAAGGGAAGTTGCAAAGACCGTAACTTACAGGAGGGATATGGATATTATGCGTAATTTAGCACACATTTTGTTTTTCACTGTAATCACCATTTTGATTGCACAACAAGTCAATCTTGTGCATGGTGAGGATAAGGTAAAAAACGATTTAATTAAATCGATTGACGCGTTGAAGAAGGCATTAAAAATAGAACCATCAAATGTTGAGGGTCATTATTATCTTGGATTGGCTTACTATGATAAGGGAATGGTGCCTGAAGCAGTAGATGAGTTTAACAAAATCCTGAAACTTAATAAGCATTATGTTAAGGCATATTTTTACCTGGGGGCTATTTACACCAATCAGGAAAATACCGATAAAGCAATTCGTATATTCAAGAAGGTATTGCAGGTTGATAAAACTAATGTAATGGCAGAATACAACCTGGGCTTCCTTTATAACAAAAAAGGATTAGTAGACGATGCAATTGCTGCGTATGAGAAGGCGATTAAAATTAAACCTGACCATTATCAATCATTAAACAACCTGGGAATTATTTATTATAAAAAGGGATTACCGGATAATGCTATCGCAAGTTATAAAAGGGCTGTTGAGGTGAATCCTGACTATGCCGAATCGCATTACAATCTTGGTACGGCCTACCTTGAACAGGGCCAGTTGGATAATGCCGTTTCTGAATTCCAGAAGGCCGTAATTCTTGCACCCGGATTCCTGGATGCATATTACAACCTGGGAATTGCATACAGGAAGAAGGGGATGCTGGATGAAGCGGTATCCGCATTGAATAAGGCATCTGAAATAGATCCGGAGGATATAAAGACTTTAAACAATCTGGCGATAGCGTTTCATGAAAAAGGAAAATTTGAAGATGCCATTTTCACATATGAGAATATAGCCTCAATTGTCCCGGAGGATGCAAATGTACGTTATAACCTGGGAATTACCTATTTTAAGGCTGGAATGTTAAACGAAGCTATATCAGAACTGCAAAAGGTTTTTGAATTAAAGCCCGACCACGTAAAAGCCCATTATAATCTTGGTGTAATCTATATGAGAAAAAACATGCTCAATAAATCTATAAAGGAGTTTCAAAAGGCATTAAAAACAGATCCCGGTTATGCGAAAGCCTACGTTAATCTGGGAGTAGTTCATTATAGGAAAGGATTGCCGGATGAAGCTATCACGGCTTACAACAGGGCAATTGAGATCAAGCCTGATTATGCTGAGGCATATTATAATTCAAGTTTTGCATATCTGGAAAAAGGGCTGATCGATGATGCTATAGATATGTTAAAAAAGGGCATTGGGCTAAATCCTGATAATAGCCTTCTCCATTTCCTGTTGGGAAACGCTTATAGTGACAAGGGCTTATTGGATGAAGCGATTACAGCATGGGAAAAAGTTTTAGAGACAAAACCGAAACACTATAAGGCATATAATAACCTTGGCTTTGCATATTATTCAAAGGGTCTGGTGGACAAGGCTATAACCTCCCTTAAAAAGGCAATAGAAATAAAAGATGATTATACTGAAGCGCACTATCACCTGGGTTCAATTTATATTGAAAAAGATATGCCAGAAGAAGCGGTCGCAGAACTGACCAGAGCAATTGAGCTTGATCCCAATCATACGAAAGCCCATTACAATTTAGGACTCATATATCGCCATCTGGGTGATTTGGATAATGCCATTGCGGAATGGAAGACGGCGGTAAAGACAAACCCCACTTACGCAAAAGCCTATAACAATCTTGGGGTCGCATATGATTTTCAGAATAAGATCGATGAGTCCATATATCAATACAAACACGCTATTGAAATGAAGTCCGATTACGGCGAAGCCCACTATAATCTTGGAATTGCTTATGCCAAAAAAGCTGATATGGAAAATGCTGTTTACAAGCTGAGGAAGGCAATAGAAATAAACCCGGATAATCTGGATGCGCATTTTGCCCTTGGTATAATCTACAGGGCAAAGTGGAAGGTAAAAGAATCGGAAAGAGAATTTTCAATCTACAAACGTTTGAAATCTGGAGGACCTTAGTTCGCTATACATCCGCGGATTCTGCGCATGTTCACTCATCTTTCATGAGTACCTTTATCTCGTTTACAAAATGATTATTATTCTTTTTTTTGGTAAGGTCTTTTGCCTTTGCATTAGCTTCGTCCTTCTCAGAATAAGGAAAGCAAGCCACCTCCTTATAGCCGGTATCAAAAACCTTCCAAACGGCTTTATACCGTTTTATGGTTTCAACTTTTTTCTTACGGGTTGTTGTCTTCTTCTTTTTTTCTGCTTTCTTTTCTTTGCCTGCAACGGCTTCCTCAGCCATCTTCATAATTCTTTCTTTGCTGGTCATTCTTTTTACCATAGTTTGTTCCTATTACTGTAATTGTAGATCTTATAGAAAAGATCGTATTATTACATTATACAGATAATTGAACAAACAGCAATGTAAATATAATTTCAAGATTAAAACCTCTTTTAATACCCTTTCTATTAAAGTTGCGGCTTTTATTCATATCATACTCAAGGCTTCATCAGCGGCCTTTGCCGATGCGCCTGGTGTCCCTATTAAGGATACTATCTCTTTAAGTTCGGCAATACACAACTGCCTTTTTTCTTCATTTAATAACAGCTCGGTTGCGCGCGAAGCCAGCCATTTATAATCATCCCTGTACATGGATTTCTCCGGGACAATCGTTTTTTCTGCAATCGCATTTATCAGGCTTATATATGGCGTGGTTATAAATGGTTGGGCAGTAAAATAGGAGAATGGTGAGATACGGTAGAAGATTACCATGGGGACGTGATAATTTGCTATATCCAGAACAACCGTTCCCGAGCTGGTGATACAAAGTGAAGAGGCTTTTATCACTTCAGAAATCTTTTCTGTAACTATTTCAATCGACAAATTCCTGTTACTATTTGCAGATGTAAAACTCTTTGTAATGCCGTCTATCAATTCTAAATTTCTTATGTTACTGCAGGATAAAAGGAATTTGGCTGATGGGATTTTTTGATGAATAGCGGTTGCTGCCTTCAGGAGAACAGGTAACAGTCTGCTTATTTCCTGTTTGCGGCTTCCGGGTAATAATGAAACAATCGTTTTGCCTTCTCCCTCTTTCAATCTTCCAACGAGGGTTTCATCTATCTCCCTCGTATTAAGTTCATCAAAAAGCGGATGCCCGACATATTTTACAGAGACACCCTCACTGGCATAGAATGCCTCCTCGAAAGGGTATATTACCACCATCCTGTCCACCAGTTTCCTTATCTTCTTTACCCTCCATGGCCCATGGGCCCAGAGCTGAGGGCTTATGTAATACATGACCGGTATGTTTCTTCTTTTTGCCGCTTTCGCAAGGTAGAAATTAAAACCTGCGTAATCAAGCAATATGACCAGTTCAGGTTTCTCTTTATCAAAAAAGCGGGTGCAATCTTTAAATACATTCCATAATCCTGGAATCTTTTTCAGAGTATGCAGCCACATGACAGAACGTGAGCTCATGTCATGAATACAATTCATACCTGCCTCAACCATTCTATTCCTGCCTAAACCGTGGAACTTGATGGACGGATTTTTCTTGCGTATCTCACGTATGAGGTTTGAACCGTGAATGTCACCGGATGTCTCACCGGCACTTATAAATATTCTTTTAGTTTCCAAGGTATAGGATAATTAGATTTATAGGAAGTAATATTGGCGAGAACATCCATGCTATTATTGATGAAAAAGAGGTATCTATGCAGAATATTCCGTATTTTACGTCAAGGGCAAACGCTGTCAGGCATGAAACCGGAAACACAACACATGGCACCAGGATCAGATAGAAGAAAAATGTATAATCCTCATAGAGAAGGCCATGTGCGAATATTATATTCGAAACAAAAAATATTAAGGCAAATAGAACACACAGCCTAATCTTCGAATAAAAATAGCATGCGGCCGTTAACGGTAATGAAAGTATGGATAAGATTATTAGTAATGTCATCTCGTAAAAGCTCAGTCACTAAGTCACCAAGACACAAAGAAAAGAATATTTAAAAATAGTCCTCTTGGTGCATTTGTGTCTTCGTGGCGAAAATGTCCTTTTATCTATAAAACAGTAGAAAAATAAATACAAAGTATCCTGCAGTCAGCAGGCAGCCTTCAAGCCTGTTAACCCTCAGACTGCCTCTTATCATTGGTATTAAGGCTACAGAGAAAAGCAGCATTACCGGGAATTCAAAGAAGAGAGTCTCTCTTGCCACATTTAATGGCCTTACCAATGCTACTGACCCAATGACCATGAGTATATTGAAAATATTACTCCCGATCACATTTCCCACACATATATCCGCCTCTTTTCTAAGGACACTTACAACTGATGTTGCCATTTCCGGTACTGAGGTACCAAAGGCAACCACTGTCAGGCCGATAACCATTTCGCTCACTCCCAGCCTGCCGGCTATAAAGATTGCAGATTTAACTAATATATGCGAACCGATTAAGAGACATGTTAATCCAATTAAAATATACAATATATTAAATAATAAGTACTTTCTTCCTGCCGGGCTTTGTTTGTCTGTACTCTCCGTTATGCATGTTTTACCATCCGCGTTATCAGTTGAATTGCCTGATTTCCTCTTTGAATTTATAGTATTATAAACTTGATAACTTATAAAGAATATAATCCCTGTGAAAAGAATCAATCCATCAACACGCCCTATCTTTCCATCAAATACCGCCATTAAAAAAAGACCGAATGAGATTGCAATCATCAATAGCAGCTCCCTCTTCATAATGATTCTTTCGACCTGTAAGGGAAGAACTATTGCGGAAATACCAAGGATTAGACCGATATTAGCTATGTTACTTCCGATTATAGTCCCAAGCGCTATATCATTAGACCCTTTTATAGACGCTGTTAAACTGACTGCTAATTCAGGGCTGGAAGTGCCAAAGGCAACAACAGTTAAACCTATTACAATGGGCTTTATCCCCAGATCACGTGATAGCTTTGATGAACCCTTGACCAGCCATTCAGCGCCAAAGTAAACACCCGTAATCCCTGCAATAAACAGGATAGATTGAATTAACAAAATTTAATTCCCTGTGGCTCTGTTTTTAAAATAAAACACCCTTGTTTCTCTTTTGAAGAAGGGGGAGAGGCGGATGTTAGATAAAAGTATAATGACTTGAATTTTTCCGTCAAACATAAAATACACTATGAGGTAAACTCTTATGC
>CAJXKT010000093.1 GCA_913055705.1 uncultured bacterium | reverse complement strand
CGCATCAACAAACGTGACGCTATGGCCTGACTGGTTGGATATAGCTAACGTCCCGCCATCACCCGAAACAGCAACGTGGAACGGAGAAGAGCAATCTGTTCTTACCCTAGTTCCCTGTATGAAGCCGGCACCGGCGCTTTGAGCCAATGCTAAGCTCATGGCAGCAATCACACAAAACATAATTACTTTCTTACTCATTAGTCTTTCCTCCTTATGAATTTAAACAATAAAATAATAAAATAAGATATAAGTTATTTCCTGCTATATTTCACATACAAAGTCATCGTAACAAAAATAAAATAGTAGTTATTCCTAGTCCTAATACTATCCATAGCAACATTATATCGCCTTCCTTTTACACTTAATGATATATTAATCAATAGCTATCGTACACAATGCGTTGCTTTTCTTTCATCCCCTCCATTCTCAATAAACTTACAATTCATAAAGGAAAGCTAATTATGAAACCTCGCAATAGACATGCCGTATGATTATTATCTTTTGATTATGCCATTAAGCCAAATAATATCATAAACTTACATGCATAAGAAATAAAAACTCCTATCTGTTTTGAACATCATCAAAAAGTGGGTTAATGACCTAAATCTGTAAACACGACATGCATCTATTAGAATGAATATACTTAATTGTAAACACAACATATGGATATGATAATTGACCGTATTTGGTCATGGAATGACAATTGTGGTCACCAGGAAAGATTCAATTTTATCATCTTATTTCGGAGTGTAGTTCTAGGTATGCCAAGTATTTCCGCCATATTTATCTGGTTGCCGTTAGCTTTTTTATATGCCCATTTAATTAAGTTTCTTTCAAATTCTGCAACTTCATCTTGAAAATCAATTTTATCCTTCTCCTGTAAATCCAGATGTATTTTATCAGATACACTTTCAAACTTTTTCAAATTCTCAGGCAAACTCTGCACAGTTATTTTATTATTTGAAGTAAAAACTAATGCATGTTCCACAACGTTTTCTAATTCTCTGACATTACCCGGCCAATGGTATTTCATCAATATTTCCAGTGTGTCTTGAGAAATATCCGGCATGGAAACCTTTAAGCGTTTACTATATTTTTTTATAAAATAATTTATCAACAATGGTATATCTTCTTTTCGTTCTCTCAAAGCGGGTAGATTTATAGCAACAACATTCAATCTATAATACAGATCTTCCCTGAACTTTCCTTGTTTAACTAGAATAGTCAGATCTACCTTTGTGGCACATATTAAGCGAACGTCTACAGAAATTGTTTCTTCGCCACCTACTCTTTCATATTCTCGTTCTTGAAGCACCCTGAGTAACTTTACCTGCATCTCTATAGGAATGTCGTCTACATCATCAAGAAACATAGAACCACCATCAGAAAGCTCAAATTTACCCTTTTTGTTCCTTATCGCACCCGTAAATGCACCTTTTTCATGTCCAAATAGTTCACTCTCTAATATCTCTTTATTAAGTGCAGCGCAACTTAACTCTACAAATGGACCTTCTTTCCGGCTACTGTTGTAATGAAGAGCACCAGCAATAAGTTCTTTACCAGTTCCACTTTCACCTTGAATTAAAACTGTAGTTTCTCTATCCGAAATAGTTTTTATAGTCTCTAATATCTTCATCATTGACTTGCTCTTGCCAATTATATTATCTTGTCCGTAGAGTTCCTGAATTTCAGAACGTAGTCTTGTAACCTCTGATGTTGCTTTTTGATAAGCAAGAGCTCTTTCTAATTTGATAATCAATTCATCTGTAGAAAAGGGTTTGCAGATGTAATCAAATGCTCCTTCCCTCATGGCAGTTACAGCGCTTTCCACTGTCCCATAAGCCGTCATTATTATGACAATAGTTTTCTGTGAAATACTTTTTATTTCCTTCAGGAATTCAATACCATCTAAACCAGGCAATCTCATGTCAGAAACAACTATATCAAAGTCTTCATTTCTAACGTATTTGAGCGCATCACCAGCTGTCTTCATAGCTTTTACAAAAAATCCTTCTTTCTTGAGTTGATTCTCCAATGACACTCTCATGAGTTTTTCATCATCAACAATAAGTACTCTACCTCTCATAACCTATCCTCATTATTTTTTACAGGTAAACATACAGTAAAGGTTGTTCCCTCTCCTGATGAACTTACTGCACTAATCTTTCCACCGTGGTCCTCTATAATCCTTTTACTTATCGCAAGTCCTATACCAATACCTTTGCCTTTATCCTTCGTTGTGAAAAAAGGATCAAATATCTTGTCCACGTCTTCTTTCTTGATTTCATGTCCTGTGTCAGATATTGAAAACTGCACACAAGAATCATGATCCTTACATAACTTTGACTCTATTAGCAACCTACCGCCGTCAGGCATGCTATCAAAGGCATTAGCCAGAAGATTTATAATCACCTGAAAAATATTATCAAAATCAACATATACTTCAGGCAACTGCGATGCTAATTTCTTTTGCAAGGTTACCTTTTCGCTTTCCATCCTGTGTTCCATAAAAATGAGTGATAATTCTATTATATTGTTTAAAGCATGGTAAGACAGGTTTAAAACGTGTGGCTTGGAAAACGTGGTAAGACGCTTAACTATTACTTCTACTCTTTTAAGGCCCTCCTGTATCAATCCTGTAAATTCCTTCGTCTGTTGAACATTTGCAGGTTCTTTCTCAATCATCTTAGCAAAATTCTGAAGCCCTCCTAAAGGATTATTGATTTCATGAGCAACCTCAGCAGCTAATTCGCCAATAGCAGCAAGACGCTCTGTACGCACAAGTTGTTGTTCCAATCTTTTTTGTTCAGTAATGTTGCTACTTATACACTGTATAAATTTTTTGTTTCCGTATTCTATCACACTTGCACTTATGTCTGTCGGTGTAATACTTCCATCCTTCTTCTTGTGATTAATATCGTGAAGTGTGCCCGAACCTTCTTCTTTCACTTGCTTCCATAACTCCTCTAATCTGGGTTTATCCTGAGAAGGATACATATCCCATACCTTAAGTTTACATAACTCTGCTTTTGAATAACCAGATATAGCTTCTGCTTTTTTATTAGAGTCAATTATTTGTACATTGTTTATGTCCAAAGTGAAAATTGCATCGTTTGCAAAATTAATTGATTCACGATATTTTTCCTCTGATTCTTTCAGTTTTGCAGTTCTTTCATTTATTTTTTGCTCTAAACCGGAATAAGATTCTTCAAGCCTGGCGGTCATCTTGTTAAATTCACTTGCAAGCATTCCAATTTCATCTTTTCTATTAACGGCTATTCTTTGAGTAAGGTCTCCACCTGCTATTGATCTTGCGCCCTGCACCAGTTGTTTAACAGGCTTGGTAATACTGTTTGCAATTAACAAAATAGCAGTTATTACTCCTGCCGTGGTAATAATAATAAGAATGATAACCCTTCTTTTTAGATTGTTTATAGGTGCAAATGCTTCACCACTATCCTGCTTGGCAACAAGCCCCCATTTAAGCATTGGCAGATAACGGTAAGCTGAGAGTACAGGTACATTCCTATAATCCGTTGTCTTGACAATTCCTTCTTTACCTTCTGAACTCATAATTGACGGTTGGGCATTTATTGCAGTTACCGGTATCTTAAATTCTAAAGCGGAATTCTTACGATGCCTTAGAGTATTTAGAAACACAACCTTTTCGCCTTCACGTCTTACAAGCAAGGTCTCACCGGTCTTCCCCATAGCAGGCCAATTCTGGATCATAGGCACTATGCTTTCATCTATATTTGCTCTCAGAATTAATGCTCCAATCAATATCTTTGATCCAAACAGGGTAGTCGAATCTGTTCTGTGAATGGGACCAAAAAAACTCATACATGTTTGATTCGTATGGCTTAAATAGTGAATATCCTTTATAGGCAACCCCCTAGTTCTTAATACATCGTAAAAAAAGAGAAGATCAGGTTCTTTCTTTCCAACATTATCTTCGTTTGTAGATACTAATATCTCACCACTTTCAATATCAATTATATATATTTCATTAAAAACTTTGTAAATGCTTTTCAGCTTATTTATATACATTAATAATCTAATGTGATATTCTCTCCCAATATTAGACTTTAACATACTATCAACAGAATCTGCGGTTCTCCTTACATAAAACAAACTGGTAAATGCAGCTTCCAAAAACTTGTTTCTGGCAATTACCTCTGTATCTAACAACCTTTCCCGCAACCAGCTCTGCAATTCAGATTTTTTTAAATCGGCTATAGAGGTAAGCTGCTCTATTACTCTTTGTTCTACAGCTTTCTTACCATTGTAATAAGATATAATGCTGACTGTCAGAAGTGGAATCATCGTCATCAAAAGAAAACATCCAATCAGCTTGCCCCTAATACCTATAAATATTCTCATCACTATTTATTATGATTTTTATAATACTCTAAATTACTAACTTAGCTATTCCATCTATTCTTACCATTTATTGTCAACTAATAGTGAGATTACAAGAATCTCGCAAAAAACATGTACATAAAATAGAATCTTCGAATTTAATCAGATTGCGTTGAGCCATATAGCGGAATGGTATTGTATCGTTTAAGATTTGGCAATGAAATAATTGGGTTACGGCATGCGTTGAAGTGAAAAGAGTGATGAGTAAAAGGGGGTATGACATTTCGGGTTTACCACCTAATTACGCTTGATATGTGAATGGTGTTTAAGAGGAATGATAGCAGGCTAGACTTCTCTAGATACAAGAGGTAGCCTTAGGGTAATCTTTTGTTGCAACGCGTATTGATGCGAGTTTTTTACAAGGGCTGTGTGTTTAGAGGAAGGATATAATATTGTAGCTGCCCACACTCAGAAACCGATCCCCCCTACTTCAGCCATTGTCGCCAAATTGTCGCCAACTCCATCGGAATTGACAGTAATCAGCAGTAATTGACAGAAAACACTTGAAAGACTTAACCTATTATGGTATAAGGCGTAACAGTCATAACAGACGCTAAATCAGGCAGTTATGAAATTAACAATAAATGGTTAGAACCTGCCTTGGGAGCAGGAGGTCGCTGGTTCAAATCCAGTCGCCCCGACCATTTTTAATAAAACCATAAGTTCTATCTGCGCCAGTAGCTCAGCTGGATAGAGCATCAGATTTCTAATCTGAGGGTCGGAGGTTCGAATCCTCCCTGGCGTATGTTGTCAATTCTTAATATGGTGAGTGTAGCTCAGTTGGTTAGAGCACCAGATTGTGGTTCTGGGGGTCGGGGGTTCGAATCCCCTCACTCACCCTTACCTTACAAGGGTTTACGAGATCAGAATTCGAATCCTGTGTGAAATGTGAACCAAAATGTGAACTAAAATCTTTCTCTTCCGTATTTCTCAACACTTCATCAAGTTTTTTTACTGCCTTCGTCTTATGTTCAGGTGCTAAATGTGCATATCGTAGAGTCATATTTAGTGATTTGTGTCCCAAAAGCTCCTGAACGCTAGTCAAATCTACACCAGCCATGGTAAGTTGACTGGCGAAAGTGTGGCGTAAAGAATGGAAGGTTGCACCATAGATTTCAGCATTTCTTAATGCGGTGTTATAACTGCGCTTTACACCTTTGTACGGATCACCATCTTTACCAGTAAAGACATAAATACTCTCGATACTATGCGGCATTTCTTTAAAAAGATACTCTAGTGTTGTATTGATAGGAATCTCCCTTCTTTCACCGTTCTTGCTGGTATCAAGCAATATGAAACCATGCCTCAAGTCTACCTGCTCCCACTTCAAATTGAAGATCTCACCCCTACGCATACCAGTATTAAGAGCAACTACTACAATAGGCTTCAGGTCCTTATGGCAGCACTCGATCAACCTTTGGCACTCCTCAATACTCAGGAACCTTAACCGCCTATTGTTTTCTGGCAGTAACCTTACATTGCGGACTTGCTTTAATGCACGATCACTAGCCATTCCCCACTGAGTACCTTTGTTAACCATGTGTTTTAGCGTAGCTAACAGCCTGTTTACCGTACTTGGTTTATTGTATTTCAACCGCCTGCTCTGCCACTGCTCAATTTCTCTAGTATTTAAATCATTCACACCATGGTTGCCAAATACCTCAACCAGCTGTTTTATTCCCAGTTGCTTATCTTTATATGAGCGTTGCCGTTCAGCCCACTTTAGATTGACCTGCTCCCCAAAAACTGATCCAGTTGTAAAGTTAGTATAAAGCTATATAATTGGATTAAGAAAGGGGGAAACACATGTCACAAAAGCGATACAAGTCTGAAGAAATAATCCATAAGCTTCGAGTGGCAGAAGTTGAATTATCCAAAGGGAATGATACGGGACAAATATGTCGAAAGTTGGGAATTACAGAGCAGACCTATTACAGGTGGCGTAAGCGATACGGAGGAATGAAGGTTGAGCAAGCCAAACGGTTCAAGGAATTAGAAGCAGAAAATGCCAGGCTAAAGAAGCTGGTAGCTGATCTGTCTTTAGATAAGGAGATACTAAAGGAAGCTGCATCAAAAAACTTCTAAGCCCGGCAAAGAGAAGGCGTGTCATAATGCATGTACAAGAAACATTTCCTAAGGCTGTTTCGCAACGTCGGGCATGCAAAGTATTGGGTCAACCGAGATCAACTCAAAGGTATAACACTGGTACTTCTGGTGATGAAGAGAGATTGGTACAGAGGATAGTAGAATTGGCAAGAGATTATGGTAGGTATGGTTATCGAAGAATTATGGCCTTGTTACGGGAGGAAGGTTGGCAAATTAATCATAAGCGTATGTTACGGTTGTGGAGGCGAGAAGGGCTAAAAGTGCCTGCCAAGCAGCCGAAACGTAAACGTCTATGGTTTAATGATGGTTCCTGTGTCAGGCAACGTCCAGAATATAAAGACCATGTATGGAGTTATGATTTTGTGATGAATCGTAGCGATGATGGAAGACCAATGAAGATGCTTACAATAATAGATGAATATACAAGGGAATGCCTTGCTATTGTAGTTGAAAGACGGTTAAACTCAGAAGATGTACTTGCCACCTTGTATGGCTTATTCATAGAACGTGGAGTACCGGAATACATTAGATCGGATAATGGATCAGAGTTTACAGCAAAAGCAGTAAGGGAATGGTTATCAAATGTGGGAGTAAAAACACTTTATATAGAACCTGGAAGTCCTTGGGAAAATGGTTACAATGAAAGTTTTAATGGTAAGTTTCGTGATGAGCTTCTAAACGGTGAGATATTTGAGACAATGTTTGAAGCAAAGGTATTGATTGAAAGATGGCGTAAGGAGTATAATACGTTTCGACCGCATAGTGCTCTTGGATACTTGCCACCTGCTCCAGAGACGGTTGAAGCTATACAGACAGTTTCCGCTACGCTCCAACTGTCTGTTTGAACACAAACTCTAACTTTAAAGGTGGTACAAAGAACGGGGGCAGGTCAAGGGATTCAGATCTGATATTATTGTTGAAAATAAGGTAATGTTAGAATTAAAATCAGTCGAATGCGTAGCGAAAGCTCACAAGAAACAGTTGCTTACTTACCTGCGACTAACAGGAATGAAGTTGGG
>CAJXKT010000092.1 GCA_913055705.1 uncultured bacterium | reverse complement strand
AAATGAAGCATCAGACAGTCTAGATGGAATTTTAGATTTGTGGAGTGAAAATGTTTGGTTGGCAGCTAAAGGTGGAGGTATAGGAAGTTATTGGGGCAACCTAAGATCTATTGGTGAAAAAATTGGAAGAGTAGGTAAAACATCAGGAATAATTCCTTTTATTAAAGTTAGGGATTCATTAACAATGGCAATTAGCCAAGGATGTTTAAGAAGAGTTTCTGCCGCTTGTTATCTGCCAATAGACCATCCAGAAATAGAAGAGTTTATTGAAATGAGAAGACCAACAGGCGGAGATCCAAATAGAAGATCGTTAAATCTTCATCATGGTGTCCTAGTATCCGATGCATTTATGAGAGCTGTTGAATTAGATGAACAATGGGCATTAAAAAGTCCAAAAGATCATTCAGTTCAGTCAACTGTTTCAGCAAGAAATTTATGGATAAGATTATTAACTGCCAGAATAGAAACGGGTGAACCTTATATTGTATTTATAGATACCGTTAACAGAATGATACCTCAACATCATAAATTAGCAGGCTTGACTGTGAAGACCTCTAACTTATGTAGCGAAATAACTCTTCCAACGGGCATAGATAAAGATGGAAAAGATAGAACAGCAGTTTGTTGCTTATCATCTTTAAACTTAGAAAAATATGATGAATGGAAGGATGATGAAAATTTTATACCAGATGTGATGAAGTTTTTAGACAATGTTTTAACAGACTTTATTGAAAAAGCTCCAGAACCTTTTAGCGATGCTACCTATGCCGCTTTTAGAGAAAGAAGTGTTGGACTTGGAGTAATGGGACTTCATTCGTATTTTCAGAAAAAAATGATTCCATTAGAATCGGTAATGAGCAAAGTTTGGAACAATAAAATATTTAAAAATATTCAGGAAAAAGCTGATGAAGTAGATATTGTATACGGCGTTCCCTCAACATTACCACAAATGGTTGAAAACGACGAATTAGACATTATCTTAATGCCTTCTATTGGTTATTTCAGAAGTAAAGGTTATAAAATTATCTCCGGTGGCTCTATCGCCTCAAACGGACTGGTTGAAAGTGTGAGGCTGTTTATCAGAACGCCTTCGATTGATCAAATCAAAACTGTTGCCTTGGACAAAGATTCTATGACTTCCTGTGTCCTTACAAAAATCATTCTCTGGAAAAGGTATTCGTTGAAGCCGGAGTATATAACACTCGATGACAAACGGAAAATTTATAATGGATACGCTGATGCATTTCTTGTCATAGGTGACGATGCCATGAAAGTACGGGAAGAGGGTTTCATCATCCTGGATTTGGGAGGAGAATGGTACGAGTTAACCGGGTTACCTTTTGTTTATGCGGTCTGGGCAACAAAGGCGGAATCCAAATTAAAAGGACTCAGCGAACTATTAGTTGATGCAAAAGAACATGGCCTGAAGTGTATAAACGAAATTGCAGACATCGAGGCAAAAAGACTTGAAATGGAAAAAGAACGTTGCTTCCGGTATCTTAAAGAGTCTATTAAATATAATTTAGGCGAACAGGAAATTCGCGGCCTTAAGACTTTTTACGATTACGCCCTGGAAATGGGAGAAGTTAGGGAAGGGGTTAAGATTGAATTCTACAATTAATAATGAAATTGACAGGGTATGTTCCCAGAAAAGGTTGTCTTTTGAAGACGGCGTAAATCTTATTGGATCACATGATTTGATAGGTCTGGGAACTGCTGCAGACAGATTATGCCGGAAGCTTCACCCGGAGCAATACAGGACGTACATAGTAGACCGTAATATAAACTATACAAACGTCTGTACTTCTGGGTGCACATTTTGTGCTTTTTACAGAGACAAAGGTGACAAGGATGGTTATGTGTTAGCTAAGGAAGAACTTTTTAAGAAAATTGAGGAGACAATTTCCCTGGGCGGAACACAAATCTTAATGCAGGGAGGGCTGCATCCAGACCTAAAGATTGATTTTTATGTTGATCTCTTGCGGTCTATCAAAGAAAGATTTGACATACATATTCACTCTTTTTCCCCTCCTGAAATAATTCATTTCTCAACACTGAACGATTTACCAATAAAGGAAGTCCTGTCCTTATTAAAGGATGCAGGCCTTGATACTATTCCAGGTGGTGGAGCCGAGATACTCACCGATAGATGCAGGGGCATACTAAGTCCTCACAAATGTTCTGTAGACGAATGGTTGCAGGTGATGAGGGAGGCGCATCTTTCAGGGATAAAAAGCACTGCAACAATGATGTTTGGCCATATTGAAACCATGGAAGAGAGAATCGTGCATCTGGATAAGATCCGGCAGCTCCAGGATGAGACAGGAGGCTTTACGGCATTTATTCCATGGACATTTCAGCCAAAGAATACGGCCTTGTCAGTATCTGCAGAAAAAAGAACCGGCTTCAAGATTGGCGGATTTGATTATCTCAGAACACTCGCTGTTTCTCGTTTATTTCTGGATAATATTCCTAACATCCAGGCATCATGGGTGACACAGGGTTCTAAGATTGCACAACTTGCATTGAAGTTCGGTGCAAACGATCTGGGGAGCACAATGATTGAGGAAAATGTGGTAAGGGCTGCCGGGGTGGATTATCGTTTAAAGAAAGAGGAAATGATATCATTGATAGAAGACCTGGGTTTTGAGGCGACGCAGAGAGATTGTTATTACAATATTCTAAAAGGAAGCCAAACATGAGAGATGAAGATTTTCACAAAGACGATGACTGGGATGAAGAAGATTGGGAAAGATTCCTGCAAAAAGCTGATGTCCGCAATGCAAAATACATGGAGCTCTTCGAAACTTTACATAATCATCCCGATTGTGATGACCTTATCGCAAAAGAGATGGGATGGGATCATGAATACGAAGATTGTGATGATGAGAATAAATCGTGTGATGATTGTGAGAAGAATAACGAGTGCCATATATACGAAATAGATCAAATATTTGATAAATCTATTGAATGTCATGAAGCAACAGAAAAAGAGGTTGAAGATATTAAAAAGATTAAGGCTTATAAAAGAAGTTATGAATTTTGTATAAGACTTAGAGAGTATTTTAAAAGCAATAGGGGAATAGAAACTGACGAGAACGCCAGGGATGCTATTGCCGCATCATCTATAGTTCCTGTTAAAATAGCAGGAGGGCATGGCATGGGCTATGAGAAAGATTCGTTGTGCGGAAATATAGCAAATTGTAAACGCTCATTAAAAAATGCCAGCAAATGTATTTATTTGCTTGAGATAGTGAGGGCAAGTGCATCATTTCCTGATAGTGACATTAATTCCTTGATTGGTGAAGCAATTAAAGTTGAACGTGAAGTAATCAAGTGGATTGAAGATCTGCGTTCAAAAATATGGTGGCGTTAAGTTCATGCCCGAGGTAGTTCCGGAAGTGGATTCGCTGTGGTGAGCTTAACTCAAATACTTTGATATAAATGTCAATGTTTTCATTACTTGACAACTTTCATTACAGATGATTTAATTAAATGCTGTTAAATATTTTTTGCGAATTGTTCTAATATCTGTGGATTCGTCAATAACCATTCGGGCTGGAGCGAAGCAAATCCACCTTAATTATGAAGAGGAGTAAATAGTGAGAAGGATTTCCTGTTTGTTGTTGTCTTTTTTTCTTTTATCACAAGTTGCAGTTGCAGATGTTAAATCTGAAGTTGTAGAGGCTGCAGTTGTAGAGGTTAAATCCGAGGCTGCAGAGGTTGAAACTGAATCTGCAGTTACAGAGGTTAAATCTAAAGTTGTAGAGGCTGTAGTTGTAGAGGTTAAATCTGAAGCTGCAGAGGTTAAATCTGAAGCTGCAGAGCTTAAAGCTGAAGTTGCAGAGGTTAAAGCTGAAGTTGCAGATGTTGAACCTGAAGCTGAAGAAAAACTGAAAACATCAGTTGATAAAGTATTTACAGTGCTGTCTGACAAAGAGCTGACAATGGATCAGAAGAAAATCAAGGTTGTTGCGATTACCGATACAGTCTTTGGGTATCCATTAATGGCTAAATTATCCCTGGGAAAGAAACACTGGTCACAGTTCAGTCTTGAGCAGAGAGCCGAGTTTACAAGCCTCTTTACCGAGCTGTTTCAGGACTTTTATGTCGACAAGTTGGATCTTTTCAGCGATGAAAAGGTTACGTTTCAGCCATCGGTTTTAGTGAATAAAAAGAAAGTGCAGATACCAACAGTTTTGCTATCCAAGGAAAAGGAATATTCAATGCTATACAAGATGAAAAAAACCAAAAATGGGTGGAGGATATATGATATTGAAATTGAAGGTGTTAGTCTGATTCGTACATATAAGTCTCAGTTCAATCATATCCTTGAAAATGGTGAGATTGAAGATTTACTAAAGAAAATTAGGGAACAGATAATAGAAAATGCTAAAGTTCATGACAGCAATCCTCGTTCATAGTTTCTCATCCTACTTTTAGCTACTCATCTTATGCAATCATTTCTGAATTTTTATTCCAGGTACATTCTAAACAAACCAATTATTGTCATTATTGTTTTGTTGGGATTATTCACGTATCTTGGATTTCATTCCAGGGATTTCAGGCTGGACGCATCAGCAGATTCTTTGATACTCGAGAATGATCAAGATTTAAAATATTTCCGTGAAACAAATAAAAAATACGGTACAGCCAGTTACCTGCTGATGACATATAAGCCCAGGGGTGACCTTTTTTCCCCTGAGACGCTTAGAAACCTTGGTTCATTGCGGGATGAATTAAAGGGAATCAAGCGAGCTGCCTCTGTTTTTACCATCCTCGACGTTCCACTTCTCAGGAATCCACCTGTACCTATTAAGGAGTTGTTGGAAAACATCAAGAATCTTGAAGATCCTTCTGTTGATTTTGAACTTGCACGGACAGAGTTCAGTACCAGCCCGATTTATCAGGAACTTCTAATCAGTTCCGATCTAAAAATGACCGCGCTTGTGATTAATCTTGCTGATGACGAGAAGTTTGAAAGGATTATATTCAGGCGTAATGAACTCAAGCAGAAACAGTTTAACAGTACCATCAACCCCCAGGAACGTTCTGAACTTGAGCAGCTTAAAATTGCATATAGAGAGTGTAAAATCCGGTTGGATAAGGAAAAGCACAGCGATATTACTGCTGTTCGTAAAATAATGGAGGGCTATAGACAGGATGCCGAGCTTTTTCTCGGTGGAGCATCAATGATCACGGATGATATGATCACATTTATCAGAAATGATATCAAAATCTTTGGAATTGGTATATTCATCTTTCTGATAGTAACCCTCGGGGTTATTTTTAGAAAAATCCAGTGGGTAGTATTGCCAATACTCTGTTGTGCTTTCTCTGTTCTTTCAATGATAGGGTTTCTCGGTATATTTGGATGGGAGGTTACTGTAATATCCTCGAATTTTATCTCTCTGCAGCTTATTGTCACCATGTCATTGACTATTCATCTAATTGTCCGGTACAGAGAACTGCAGGTGAAGAATCCTGAATGGCCTCAACAGGAGCTTGTTAAGGAGACGGTAGTTTCTAAATTTATCCCATGTCTCTATACTACCTTAACAACAGTTGCCGGTTTTAGCTCACTTCTCGTTTGCGATATTTTGCCTGTTATTACCTTTGGCTGGATGATGAGCGTTGGACTTATTGTATCTCTAATAGTTACATTTTTACTATTTCCTGCAATACTCATTCTACTCCCAAAAGGCAAGTCAAGAGAGGATAGACAGTTTGGCAAAGTGTTTACCAGTTTTCTGGCGAATGTGACTCAGAATTATGCAAAAACGGTATTTATTTCAACCGGATTATTGGTTGTTATTATAGTTGCCGGTATATCAAGACTCACTGTGGAGAACAGTTTTATCGATTATTTTCGGGAGTCAACCGAGATATACCAGGGGATGAAGGTTATTGATCAGGATATGGGAGGCACGACACCTCTTGATATTCTTGTGAATTTTCAGGAGGTAAAAGATACTTCGTTATCAAATCAAGATGCCATTGCAGAAACTAAGGTTATTGATCAGGATTGGAGAAGGTTTTATTATTTATTTAATACAGCAAGTAAAACACCTCTTGATGTTATTGTGGATTCTCAGAATATAAAGGAGACACCGTTATCAGTTGAAATTATCACTACAGAGTCTGATGAAGATTTTGATGGCGAGTTTGACGAGTTTGATGAATTTGAAGAGTTTGATGAGGTGGATAATTCAGACAAATATTGGTTCACTTCTGACAAAATGGCCTTAATTACAAAGGTCCATAACTATCTAGAGAGTTTGCCTGAAATCGGCAAGGTTTTATCTCTTGGAACTATGATGAAAGTCGCTGAAGAGTTTACGGAAGGTAAGCCTCTTGATGATTTTCAGCTTGCCCTTCTTTATACTCAATTGCCGGATGAATTTAAAGATATGGTTATTACACCATATGTTTCTATCCCGGATAGTCAGGCCCGTCTGACTGTAAGGATAAAAGATTCATTGAAGGGATTAAAACGGGATAATTTACTCAAAAAGATCAAGTCTGATATGGAGAATAAACTTGAATTGAAAAAGGTTAAAGTTCACCTGGCCGGTATAATGGTTCTTTATAATAATATGCTTCAGAGCCTTTTCAGTTCTCAGATTTTAACCATGGGGTTTGTTGTGATTGCATTAATGGTTATGTTTATGGTACTGTTTCGTTCTGTAAGGATATCCCTGATTGCAATTTTTCCTAACCTAATTTCTTCAGTTTCCGTGCTCGGTGTGATGGGGCTGGCGGGCCTGCCACTGGATATGATGACAATTACTATAGCGGCAATAAGTATTGGAATTGCAGTTGATAATACCATTCATTATATTCACCGATTCAGGACTGAATTTGAAACGGACCGTGATTATGTTAACACAATGCATCGCTGCCATGGAAGTATAGGGAATGCGATGTTCTATACATCACTTACAATTATTGTTGGGTTTTCTATTCTAGTTATTTCAAATTTTATTCCTACGATCCTGTTCGGCCTCCTCACCGGACTTGCAATGCTGATTGCACTTATAGCAGCATTATCACTGCTTCCGCGATTGATAATTGTATTTAAACCATTCGGGAAATAGAGCTGTTGTGTAATTCCGCAGTTTTTCCGCAATTTTATCGCAATTTCCGCAGTTATTCCGCAATACTTACATTTTTGTTCAAGGTCAAGTATTCCGATTTATTATTTATATTTTATTAAATAATGCTGTAACTGGTTGTCAAAGAATAGCTTAAGTACTTCACTAAACTTTTGTATACGAAAGTAAAATATTGGTATTATTATTGCGTATACTTCGGGGATACTATTAAGCAAATCTGGCCAAAAATTATCGTAGCTAATTTAAAAACATTTTGCTAAAATCCTTAATCTTGAAACTTAAAAGAGAAAAGGATAAAACCTTTAACGATTAAATAAATACAATTTATATAAAAACCATTAAATGTATTAACGCCTTCACAAGAGGGGAGAAAAACGGATGAGAAAATTAGCTATATTAGTATCCTTTTTTGTATTAACAACGTATGCGTTTAATAT
>CAJXKT010000091.1 GCA_913055705.1 uncultured bacterium | reverse complement strand
TATCTATAGAGAGGAGCTTGCATCAATACAGCTTTATAAATTGATTACTAACTGTACTTTTTTGTAAAATTATTAAACCTTATTTTAAATAAGTCATAAAGCATTATGACAGGATCTCTCATAACGTTTACCTTAGAATACGGCGAGTTCAACCATCTTACAGGTACCTCCTTTATCCTGAATCCATGTTGCATTGCAATCTGGATAATTTCAACATCAAAGGCAAAGCCATTGATTCTCTGCTTACTGAACACCTCATTTACCACGTGCCGTTTAAAACATTTAAAGCCGCACTGAGTATCCTTAAAGCCTGTAAACACTATCAGATTCATAATCTTATTAAATATTTTCCCCATGCCCTCACGCAAAAATGATTGGTGTATTTCAACTTGAGAATCCGGCAAGTCTCTTGAACCTATTGCTATATCATAATCTTTTTCTAACCAGTAGATCAGCTTTTCTATCTCTTCTATAGGTGTTGATAAGTCGGCATCTGAAAATAATGCAAATTTGCCCCTCGTTTCCAGCATACCTCTTCTCACAGAATATCCTTTACCCTTGCCGATTTTATTTTCTATTACCCTTAACCTAGAATCCATACCTTCAAACTTTTTAACTATTTCTCTTGTTGAATCTGTACTTCCATCATCTACAACAACAATTTCACACTCATAATCTTTTGTCTTCAGGTAACCCATTATCTTCTCAAGTGTACTACCAATTCTTTTTTCCTCATTATATGCCGGAATTACAATGGACAGGTAAATATCATTTTCATCACGCACACTAATTTCTTAAATAAGTTGATTCAAAAACCTTGCTTTTAAATATAGACTCTACACACACCAGTCCCCTCTCAGTTACACACAAAAAAGTACATAACGTCTTATTATACACAGGCTTACAACAACAATACTGCTATTATTTATTCCCTAAGCGCAACAACCTTCACATCTTCGTATTCTTTACAAAAACGATCTATCTCACTTTTATCAAAAGAGGCAAAGATTAAAACACTATCTTTGTTTTCAACAAACTCTTCCATCCCTATAACGTTATAGCCAAACCACTCTTCACCCTCTTTTTCTTCTTCAACTACATAAGTCAGTTCCAGGCCCAGCTCTTTCAGTACTATGAACAAAACTTCTGATATATGGTTTATCCCGTATATTGAAACACTTTTCACTCCATCACCCTTAAGGTGCTCAACTTTTTCCTTGATTACCCTTTTAGCATCTAAGTAAAAGTGAATCGTGCTTTCAACCCTTTTGTATAATAAGCCCGACTTCTCCCTGGCACCTTCCGGAGTAATTAAATACCTTATTTTCTTGGCATCTATATTCTTTATATTAATCCAGCCTTTTTTAACCATCTTTTTCAAGAGATGGTTCACCAATCCCAATGCAATACCAACTTCTTTAGACAAATCTCTCTGCGTTAGATGCCCATTATTTTCTAACTTTTCTAATATCGCTAATTCTCTAATATCCAGATTGCCGGGTTTTTCTTTCATCTATATCACCATAAAATTAAAACAACTTTGAAAATCTCTTGAGGGAAATTATTCCTTTATGCTTATCGTTCACACAATGAACACACATTGAAAATTTTTTTTCTTAACAATACAGTTGCTACAATCAAAATCAAAATTATATCTCATGTTCATTTCGTGAACGCTAATTTTAAAAAAAACCTCTCATTTGTCAACAGTTTTTTTTGCTAATATACTATATATTGTACTTTTTGATAAAATAGCTACTAATGCAGAATCTTGAACAAAAGTACATTGCGCCTATTTAAAGACTTTTTCTCCGGATATTTATATACTAACACTATTTGTCCACTCTGCACAAACGGTCGCATCTCTTTTTCTACAATCTCATATTCTTTCTGTGTTATTAACATATAATCAGCTTTCTTTTCTCGTGCTAAGTTGATTGCTTGTTCAATTCTTTCTATATGAACATGTTTTCCACCGGCATAATAAGCATTCCTGAAAGAATCACTCAAAATAGCAGGAGATTGTATATGAGAATTTTCTCTTATCCATTGGCCAGCCTTCTTAACTCCTAACTTATCAGAACGCTGAGGCTTTAATGTCTTTGGCAGCAAAACACTGATAATTATTATCAAGATTAGCAACTGAGCTATCCATACATTCCTTAATCGCCCTCTAAGACCAGATTTTAATTTATCAAACTGAAACTTTTCATGTATCCAGCTACCAGTAGCATATACTCCTATTCCAACACAAAAGATAGCCGGAATAACCAGTGGTATCAGGTGCCTTCTGCTTGGATAATGAAAGGCCGGTGCATACGCTAAGTTCAACCTATAAAATACTAGCAGGTAAAACACAATAATTGATGCTATGTAAAATCCGAAATACCGCACCTTCCTTACCCTTGTCCATTTTATTACTCCTATTATAAGGAGCACAAACAAAAATGGATGAAAGGTAGTTAGGTACTTATCTAAAATATACAAAATACTATTAACATCTATTTTTAATTTCTTTAAATCGATCCTAACATGAGTATTTTGTTTAGTAATCTTTCTATCTGAACTGGTAGTCGACTTGTCACTGCCTTGTTTATTTAATTTAGCAATAGTTTTTGCAGCCTGAGATACATTTTTCTTCTTTGTATGCCCATCACCTTTTTCCTTTTTCAAGTTCTTGCCATTACCACTGCTCAACACTACATCAACACCGACTACCTTGGATAAAGCTTTTTTCTTTGTAAGGCTCCAATGACCCGTCTCCTTCTGGATATACACAAGATACGGCATTGAAAAGACAAGAAATGAAGTAGCCAGTATCAGGACTGAAACAAGCTTTTCTTTCCAGACTATCTTAAACTTAGTCAGGTCTTTCAATATACACCAGCCGGCAACTATAATAATAATCCCAATTCCTTCAGGACGTGCAAGATAGGCAAGTGCAGTGCAAATTCCTGCAAGGACAAATAAATAATACTTCCTCTTTACTATCGCAAAAAAGCCCAGGCCAAGTGCAGATATGAAGAAAAAGAAATAGGTAGACTCTGAAATGATATCCACAGAAAACCTGACAGCATAAGGATGTAAGGCCAGAACAACAGAAGAAACAAACGATACCTTCCTGCCAAAGACACTTTTACCAATCAGGTAGAATACAATTACAGTTAGCGTACCAAAAGAAATAGACACAATAGTGCCGGAGAGTTCCATGTCTGGAATAGCCTTGTATAGCACAGCCATAAGGAAGGAGTAGAGGGGATGGAAATCGTGTCTTAACCCGCTTAAGAAATCACCATCAGCAAAATATTTCGCATTTTGTATAAAAGCGACACTGTCATTCTTGATTACATATGTGAAAAAGCCCAGGTATATTCTCACTGAGATAGAAATTATCAGAAGTATCCAAATATACCTGTCATTGAAAAAACTTGTTTTCCTGTCACTATCTAAAGTTGTTGTCTTCATATCTTTGTCAATCAAAATCCAGGAAAATTGTATTATACTTAAAAGAAGAATTGGTTTATTTAAAAATACCCTTCTCCATACTTTTCACCATTTACTAGTTGATCCAGCTCCAATCTTGGCCTCCGAGAAGGATCTTCGTCAGGAACCCCAATGGGCAGAAGCGCCATTACTTCAACATGCTCAGGAATATCAAGGATTTCTTTTACCTTATTATCTTCGTACCATCTTACCCAACAGGTTCCAAGGCCAATCTCCACCGCCTGCAAAACAATATGTTCTACTGCTATAGCTACATTTGCCGCTGCAGCAACCATAAGAGCGTCCTTTGTAACAGTATCCATACCTTTTTTAAGATATGGAATAAATACTTCTCTCGTCCTCTCAGGAAGTGCGCCCGATTCAATAAGCTCATCCACTCTTTCTGGAAATTCTTTAAATGCCTTTAAATCTGCGCAGCAGACAATTATTACGGGAGCACGTCCTATATGCCTTTGGTTATGTGCCGCCTCTTGTAATTTCTTTTTAGTATCATTATCTTTAATCACAACAAATCGCCATGGCTGTGTGTTTGTCCCTGATGGCGCCAGCCTGGCACTTTCAAGTAAAAGCCTGATCTTCTCTTCCGGAATTGGATCCGGCTTGAACTTCCTTATACTCCTGCGTTTCTTTATTGCTTCACTTACATCCATTACAACTCCCTATTTCTTAAATTAATAGGACACTGGTTTCTACAGATAAAAACTTTTTAAGAATTATTTTTCCTGGCGGAGCCATAAATCCTTAAGATCTGCATTTATCCCTGCCCGCCGGTTTGTCGGGCAGGTGCGTCCAAAACGGAAATACATAAGATTGACTATTTTAAAGTATACAATATAATAATCAACTAATTCTTACAAACACCTTATTATAAATATGATTTGCATTCCAATTACGGCTAGAAGCACTGAAGATACTATTTCGGAAATGTCATCAGCTTCCAAATGTGCTGACATAATCGAACTACGTATTGATTATATCCCGGAATTACAAGATACAGAAAGATGCCTTGAAGAATCATTAAAGAGTAAGACTAAGCCAATAATAGTCACAAACAGGCCGGAAAGAGAAGGTGGTAAATTTAATGGCAGCGAACAGGATAGATTACGTCTGCTACAAAAGGCTATCGACCTGGAAGCAGATTACGTTGACGTTGAATATGATTCGATTAAGCAAATTGTCAGACAAAAAAACACCAAAGTAATTATTTCTTATCATAATTTTAAAGAGACCCCTCAAAACTTAAGCAAAATATATGACGATATTTGTCAACACAAGCCCGACATAGTAAAGATCGTAACATACGCAAATGACATTACTGACAATATCAGGATATTTAAACTTTTGAATACTGCGAACATACCCATCATATCTTTCTTCCTTTGGGAATTGGGTCACATAAGCAGGCATCTTACAAGGAAGTTTGGGGGGTTACTGACATTCGCTTCTCTCGAAAGGGGTAAAGAATCAGCACCCGGGCAACTAACCGTTGACGAACTTTCCAGAATATATCACTTTAAAAATATAAATAAAGAAACAAAGCTTTATGGTATTATTGGAAATCCGGTTTCTCATAGTATGAGTCCAGTCATTCACAACGCATCCTTTACGGAAAAAGGGCTTAATAACGTCTATGTCCCACTGAAAGTATCGAACATCGGCACCTTCATTAAAGAATACAGGAAAACAGATTTTCAGGGTTTCAGTGTTACCATTCCACATAAAGAAAGTGTTTTACCGTTCCTGGATGACATTGAGCACACAGCTGAGAAAATTGGTGCCATTAATACCATTGTAAAACAGGACGGAAAATTAACAGGTTACAACACTGACTGCATGGCCGCTATAACCGGGCTAGAATGCGGCCTGGAAGAAAACGGAGATACATTGAATAATAAGAAGGTATCCATCATAGGAGCAGGTGGTGCAGCACGTGCAATTGCCTTTGGATTAAAAGAGAAAGGTTGCAACATAACAATTTATAATCGCACCATTGAGCGTGCAGAAAAGCTGTCTAATGACGTTAAATGTAGATCTGAAAGATTTGAAGAAATCGACAACCTTGATTCTGATATCCTCATAAATACTACACCTGTCGGTATGTTTCCGGAGGTCAACAGAACGCCTGTCCCAGAAAATGTACTAAAGGAAGGTATGATAGTTTTTGATGCTGTTTACAATCCAATTGAAACAAAGCTTCTCCGGGACGCCAGGGAGAGAGGGTGTCATACGGTTAATGGGCTCACTATGTTCATCAATCAGGCAGCAGAGCAATTCAGGCTCTGGACAAATATCGATCCGCCGATAGATCTAATGAGTAAGGTGGTAAGGGAAATATTATGAACATAGTCTTAATCGGTTTCAGAGGAACGGGGAAAAGCACAGTTGGTAAACACTTAGCGAATCGTTTAGAAAGGGATTTTATTGATTCAGACAAATATATCGAAGATTCTACCGGAAAAACAATTAAGCATATATTCGAAGAAGATGGTGAGGAGGGCTTTCGTAAGATAGAAGCGGATGTTATTGCAAAATTAAGCGGGATGGACAACAAGATAGTAGCAGTAGGAGGAGGAGCTATCCTTAAAAAAGATAATGTAAGCAATTTAAAGGATAACGGATTTCTCGTTCTCTTAGAAGCTACTCCGGAAATTATCCATAACCGCATAACACAAGATGAAAAAACAACACAACAAAGACCTTCATTAACAGACAAGAAACCCCTGGACGAAATCAAACATTTGTTAGAACTGCGAGAACACCCTTATAAAAATGCAGCAGACTACATAATAAACACATCCTACGTTGCATGTGAAGATATTGTTAATGAAATAATTACAACCATTAAAAAACAGTCAGATTAATAAACCGCACATAAATTTTTGAAGGAGGGTTTAAGGATGAAGTATATTCAGACACTATTATTAGCTCTTTCAATTTTTACTGCTCAATAACTTTCGCACAAAATAGAGATGTTTCTGTAAAGCTTAGACTGGCCTTCCAAATGTATTAAAAGTGACAAACGTAAGAGTGTATTCAGGTAGTTCTACATCATCAAAAATAAGCATTTGGATAGCAGTTAAGAAGGGTAAAGTAGTAAGCGTAAGCCGTGGAAAGGGAGATTGGATAATTACAATAAGGACACGCGGTCAGGTTTCAACCTATGTTGTTTCAGAAAAATCCTTCAAGATCGTTGGTGAAGAGTCCAAGGCTGTACAAATAAGAGCCTTACATTTCACAGAAGGCGGTTAATGTTCAGTTACGATTTATTACAAAAAAAGCAATCTTATTTCATAAAATTACCAGGCAACTCTGATCTTTGATCAGAGTCACCTTAATCTTTATCTTTATCTTTATCTTTCTTTCTGTCCTCTAACGACTCAATAACTTCGTCAACTATTCCATAATCTTTGGCCTCTTGTGCAGACATGTAGAAATCTCTGTCAAAGTCTTTTTCTATTTTCTCCATTGGCTGATCACTGTGTTTTACCAGTATTTCATTAAGACTTTTCTTCATAAACATTATCTCTTCTGCCTGTATACTTATATCAGTCGCCGTTCCCGTAGTACCACCCCATGGCTGATGCAGCATTATCCTTGTATGTGGAAGACTGAACCTCTTACCCTTTGTTCCCGCGGCCATAAGTACCGCACCCATGCTATAGGCAGAGCCGATACAGAAAGTAGCAACATCACAATGCACAAACTGCATAGTATCATATATCGCAAGACCTGCCGTAATCGAACCACCTGGAGAGTTTATATAAACATTGATGTCCTGATTCTTATTGTCATTTTGTAGAAACAACATCTGAGCGATTACAATGTTAGAAACATTGTCGTCTATCGGGCTTCCAATAAAGATGATCCGGTCTTTAAGCAACCTGGAAAAGATATCATAATGCCTCTCCCCATACCCTGTTTTTTCCACAACGTATGGCACATATACATTTCCATAGCTCCCGTTAGATATATAATCAAGCTCATTACGTGTACAACTGTTCATATTAGCGTCCTTAGTCACTTGCTCCTCCTTACTGAATATTTTGTTATTTTGCTTTTCATTTAACTTTCTTCTTAACTTCTTCTTTAACCTCTTCTATCGTTGCTTCCTTCATCAAAAGATTAAGCGTTTTGTGCTCCTTCAACTGATGCCTCAAGTTTGACATACCATTTATCTTCTCAAGCTGTTTTTTCATGGCGGCAGGCTCGATACCATACATACCTGCCATACCGCTTATCCTTTGAT
>CAJXKT010000090.1 GCA_913055705.1 uncultured bacterium | reverse complement strand
GCATGGCATTTACCAGGACAAGGCCTTCCTGAATACCGCTTTCCTTGAGACAGGTATTGACCTGAGGAGTAATGTTTATAAACTCCCTCCTTTTAGTCACATTGAACCATAGTTCTTTACGATAATTCTTCATTTTCATACACTCCTTTTATAATTGTAAATATTGCAAGTTTACATTCTCACTTTCCATTACTCAACAACCAATTATAACGATTGACAACATATTTCACCATACTATAGAATAAGCATAAAAAGTGGAACTGGCGAAATACCTGTCGCTCAAAACAGAGAATTAAAAATATTGACAGAAACGCTGCAAACATTTAATGATACAATTGAGAAATCTTCCGCAAACAAGCTTTTAGCTATAAACTACATTTTTCTATGTTCAACATTAAACTAACCATTTCCATGATCCTGTTATTTATCACACTCCCCGGATGCCTGATCAGATATGGGGAAGGCAGGCTTGATCAACTGCTTTTATCCGTAGATGAGTTGAAAAAAGAGTGTGAGGCAAATGGCGAAGAATTGACTGAAGAGAAGATTAAGGAGGAACTCGGCAAACCGGGATTTTTAAAACCCATTTATGAAGAGGATCTTAAATTAGCTTCAGATATAACACAAAAAACATTACGCGACCTGAATAAAGACAAAGGTGTTGCACTAAAACATTATCCCCGTGACCTATATGATGTGTTGTCAGGCAATAATGGAGAATTAAAGAATTTGAAATTGCTTTCGTATGTTTACGACAGGATGGGTTTCGAGGATCCTTCTCTAACGTTTTATATAGGAAACCTAGAAGGGGAAGATGAATCTAAGGTATTTGGATGGGATTATGTGGAATACGGTACTGAAACAAGATGTAGCTTCAAAGGAGAAAAAAAGGTATTTATTAATTATGATAAAATTGGCGGTCCTGCAGACTGTTTGAGATTATCCTATACAATTCTGGTAGATACTGTTATCGGCCTCAAGCAATTTGCAGGTGAGATTATCAAGTCTCCGATTTCTTTTGTTGAAGCAGAATTTATTGAGAATATTTTTGTTGAAAAAAAGATTCCATTTTATAAGTTGGATGGTTTCAGGGCTGTTGGAGAAGACTGGAGAAATGGAATCACTGCACTTACATACAGGTATAGGGTAGATGGCAATCAGGGAATGTTGGCGACAACTCAGAATTTGTTGGGTGAAATCCCCGTTATTGGTTCGCTCTTTGATCAATGGTACAAGAAAGATAGTGGTACTGCAAATAAGCTGTTTTTGACAAGGGGTATCTACGGCGGCAATGACTCTGCCCAGAATATGGATCTGTGGGTTCATTATTTAACAAACCCACCAGTACAAGAACGTCCGCCGGATCAGTCCACCCGTCAGTCTGGTAGTACCACTCCGGATGAAACAAATCGAGTAGATACTGACAGACCCTATATAAAAGTAATACCCTATAGACATGGAGGCGGTATTGACGTTTTCTGGGCATTGTTTAATATATCACATGGTTATGCTTACGATATGGCATCAGAGATTATCTCTAAATATGATGTAAATCCGGGTGATTCTATTCATTTAAGTGGACATAGCGGAGGCGTTCAAAGAAATATTGCAACAGCGAGGATTCTCAATGATGATGGTATTAAGGTAGAAAAGATTTACGGGATTGCAGGTCCTGCACTGGGGTACGCTCCATCAAATGAAACAAAGGTGGTACTAAATAGCAAATTCCTGGATGATCCGGTTTCCGAAATATCTCGACTTCTGAGATATATCACTTTAGATCTACTAACACTAAACGTAGATTGGAACGACGATATATGCAATAACAGCCGTAAAGATGACGAATTTTATAAACATATAACGCCCGGCTTTGTTGATGGGAGGACAAGATTAAAGTATGACGGATATTTAAATGCCTGTCTTACGGATTTCTTCAAGTAATCTTTGAAATAATTAACGAACCCCAGTAAAATATTTCTTTACATAATCTTTAGCAGAATTATTAAATTAACATGAAAAAATTACTAAACATTATTGTCTTTGCAATTCTGGTTTTACCAATATTTATAATAAACCATCCAAAAAGTATCTTTGCGGAAGTTGTTGTAGTTCACGCGAATGAGGCATGGCAGATAACAGACATAATCTTGAAGGAGGATCATACTCTTAAGTGGCAGGTAAAAGAGAATGATTACTGGAGCTTTAATACTGCAATGTTCCCCGAGGGTCATAATGCTGATGGAATACCTGTACCTGCGTTGCGGAGCTACACCTTACCGGGAGAAGATATAGGCTTGCTGCTTGGTAAAACGGGTGAAGGTCGGGTCATATCAATGGGGCTGTCCGGTTCAGATAATGTCAGGCCTGACGAGGGGGGAAGTTACTTATATTTAACCATTAACGATGACTTGTTAAGCGCATTTGGAAAAGGATTCAAGGACAATAATGGTGAAATACTGGTTACGATAACACAAACCCCAAGAAGAGTGGCTAAAATAGGCATTTTCTTTATTGAAGGCTGCCCCGGAGTCTTACCTGCCGCAAAGCATATTAAAGAGGTTATTGCGGAGGAGAGTATTGATGCTGAAATAAGTTTAATTTTAATTGAGACACCGGAGGATGCACGGCAGTTACATTTTACCGGTTCTCCCACTGTAAGAATTAATGGGATAGACATAGAAACTAATATTAAAGACATTAAAGATTATGCCTTAAGAAGTCGCTTATACACAATCGATGGCAAGAATTCAGATTACCCCTCTAAGGATATGATTAGAGCTGCAATTAAAAATGTAAAATAATACATAGTAAATGGTAGTAAAAATATAACATAACCGTATCTCATTATGTCTGATATTTTACTATCTTTCCTGTCTGGTTTCCCTCTCTGAGAATTTTTCCTGAAAACTGCTCAATACTGTATTCTTCCATTTAAAGAATATCAGATTTATAAGTTGTACAAATACAATATTTATGATTAAAATAAATATTCTTAATATCTTAGAATTTTCTTCGAGAACTGCATAATGATCATCAAAACTATTGTAGTTGGCCCTTTAGATGTAAACTGTTATATATTGGGATGCGAAGATACAAAAGCGGCGGCTATTATCGACCCGGGTGATAATGCAGATGAAATTATTAAAACCATAGACAAGGAAGGTCTCAACCCCGAATTAATCATAAATACTCATGCACATTTTGACCATATTGGCGGCGTGAAAGCTATACAGGAGCATTTCAAGATAGATTTTTTCCTTCATAAAGAAGATTCATTTCTCATTGAGAATGCCAGTGAACAGGCTACTGCTTTTGGACTTAGCCCCATTTCAAAACCGGATGTTAACAAATTTGTCAATAACGGAGATAAGATCTCTTTAGGTGACAAAGTTATTAATGTCATTCATACACCCGGACATTCACCCGGCGGTGTCTGCTACTACGTAGATAATAATATCTTTGTTGGAGATACCATGTTCGCCGGCTCGATAGGAAGGACAGACTTACCCGGTGGTTCGTACGAAACATTGATAAATTCAATAAAAGAAAGGCTTTTCCCTCTGGGTGACAGTACTATAGTACATCCTGGACATGGCCCTTCAACAACAATAGAAAACGAAAGAGAACATAACCCATTCTTAACGTAAGAAAAAGGTATTTTCTGGATAACACGTGTGAATTAATCTATTGTATGGATTAAGCAGAACACATCCATTTTTATTATAACATTCAGTTATTTAAATCTCAAAAAGGTGGAATTTATGACTGCAGTAATTCTTGCCGGTGGCAAGAGTAGTAGAATGGGTTCTAACAAGGCGTTTCTTAAACTTAAGGGCAAGACGTTCATAGAAAGACAAATAGACTTGCTCAGAGAAATGTTTGATGAGATTTTTATTTCTGCCAATACACCATCAGAGTATGAATATCTGAATCTGCCTGTCTTTAAGGATATTTATCCGGATAAAGGACCACTGTGCGGAATATATACCAGCCTTGTTAATTCAGATAGCGTCAACACCTTTATGCTCGCCTGTGATATGCCTTTTGTTGAATCAGGACTGATAAAACATCTTAAAGGTTTTACAAAAGAGTATGATGTTGTAGTCCCAAAAAGTGAAAGAGGCCTGGAGCCGTTACATGCATTCTACTCAAAGAATTGTATTGATCCAATCAAGAGAGAACTTGATGGAAATAACCTGAGGATAATCAGCTTTTTCCCGCACGTTAATGTAAAGATAGTAGAATTGGATAGTCTGGCAGCATCTGACAGTTTTAAAGACTCAATAAAAAACCTGAATACCAGAGACGACTATGACGAAATAGAAAATATTGACGAGTATTTTAACGAAAACGGAATCAAATGAATTGCTTGAAGATCCCCTTTGAATCTTATCAATACCAGACTATATCTTGACTGATTTTCCTATCTGTTGGTATTAAGGAATATACCCTCTTTTAACAAGCTCTTGTCTTACAACCTTAAGTTTTGCTTCAAGCTTTTTTATCTTCTTAATGTCACCGCTGCTATAACTACTCTGCAAACTTCCGGATCCACCGGTATACTTTGACGGATTATCTTTTGAAGCGGCACGTTTCACCATATAAATTTGAAGATCGATTTTATCATACCTGTCTGCCAGTTCCTCATCTGTCAACTTTTCTACAGGTTTAAGTGCAACACAGGCAAAGAGGAATACCGGTAATAAGATGGTTACTATTATTTTCTTACTCATTCTCGGCAATGCTACATAATTAATAATTGACACTAATCATTCAAATCCTGTTTAATCTACTCTGAAACCTGTCCAAACTCAATAATCGCATCATACCTGTAACCGCTTCCAAAGTCTTTATCCGAGAATAATACCCCTTTTACGGTAACGATATCTCCAACAGATGGAAGGTCCATTGTTGTTACGACCATATCATTATTTCCATCCTGTGCGCTTCCGGTCCCGTCCTGGATATGGAGCCAGTTTTTGTTCATGATTCGGGCCGTAACCTTAACTACTTCTCCCTTGAGAACTATATCTTTATTATCAAGTTCTTTTCTTTTTTCAAAAAGCTCGGCAACGGTGTATGCATTTTCCCCTGTAGCTTTCTCAGACTTTATATTTTCCTTAGCTGCCGGTTTGGCTCCCTTGCTGCCCAAGGTCTCTTCTTGAGCACCTGCACTCCCATGGGCACTACCCTGTCCGGCATCAGCGCCTTCTTGTGTAATCATCCCTTCGGAAAAGATAATTGAATCAAAGGTACGGTCGAGAGATTTGCTATGAAAATCAATCATTTCCATACCCGGCGCCAGGACTACTTCCTGCCCGAGTTCGACCTTCGTTTCAGCTATTGCGACCCAGGACATCTTTGTCTTGGTTTGAAGGAGGATATAAGTATAACCGCCGCTGTTCATGGTCTCTGCCACTTTGCCCACATGCGGTTCCTGTGCCAGCGCTTGAGAGCTGGTTTGTTCATCCTCATTTGATAGTGAATATTGTGATGCGTAAGCACAATTAACAGAGATGGCTGCTGCAAGCATCAAGATAAAAGATAAAATAGCTACTTGTTTAATCATTTTAATACACCTTTCTGATCTTATAGTTCATCACAAAATAAATTGAATAGGGGTTATATTTGACTAACAAAAGAAAGTGAATGCCGGTTCCCGAATCTATAAATAAAATATACTACTTTTATATAAAAAAACAGTACAATATTCAAAGCCAAAATATTTTTGTGAGACTTATTTGCTAACTGCATGAAGTCATTCCTTATCTGTCATCGCGGAGCACTTGGAGATTTTATACTTACGTGGCCGTCCCTTTTTTGCCTGCGTAAAGCCTTGCCTCATCATCAATTTATCGGGATTGGAAGTACAGAATATATGCGTCTGGCTATCAGCTTTGGTTTATTGGATACTTATATTGATAAGGAATCGGCAGGTTTGCCAGATTTCTTCTGTGGAAAATCAATTCCTGAAAAGATAGGTTCACCGCATGGCGCTGTCCTCTGGCTGACAGAAGGGCAAAACGTAGTCGATCTCTTAAGAAAGTCTGCTTCGCTACCAGTTGTCTCTATCACTCCCTTTCCGGATGAACAGACACACCTGGCACAATATTATTGTTCGATCATACAATCTCACTTTCCAACAACTGTCCCTCAAGACCTTTCTGATTGTTTTCCTGCCAGAGTAACGGAAGGGAAATATGCACTGATTCATCCCGGAAGCGGAAGTCCCGGAAAAAACTATTCGCCGCAATTTTATCACATTTTAGCAGACAAATTAAGACGACATGGTTATCCTGAGACATGTTTTATCTTCGGGCCTGTTGAAGACGAAAAATTGAATGCAGAAGATTTTGCCGGAGAACGGATAGAGCGCCCACAGGATGTAGAGGCGTTAGCAGGTCTATTATCAGGTGCGTCGCTCTATATTGGAAATGATTCAGGCGTAAGCCATCTTTCCGGATTTGTAGGTACACCAACAATAGCTCTCTACAAAACAACAGATCCAAAAAGATGGGGTGTCTTAGGTAAAAAGGTAGTTCATATTTCAGATGCCAACGAGGAATCAGCTATGCGTAAGATACAGGAATGTTTGAGAGATTTAAGGATTAAAAATTAAAGAATTCCTAAATCCCTTAATGCCTGAATTCATCCATTCGCACTGCCAAGGTGCGGTGCGAATGGTTATTCCGATATTCTTTCTTATCCTTCAGAGGCCAGGAATCCTACCTGTTTTAATGCCTCGATGAGCGCTGCATTATCCACCTTTCCCTCTTCAACATGAAACTGTGCCTTGCCATCTTTATAATTTACGTTGACATCACTGACACCTTCGAATGCGGACAGAGTATCCTTTACTTTGCCTTCACAGCCGGCGCATGTCATACCTCTGATGTTCAGGACTTCATCAGTATGTTGAGCTGTGCCTTCGGCGTCACCGGATTCTTCTGTAATCTTACAAAGACCGCAGGCCACCTTTGTCAACTTTGCTTCTGCTTCCTTCATCGGGCATACCACTTCTTCACACGGCTCACTGCAGCATGATTTACCAGAGCCCGCCACACATTCCTGCAGAGTAGAAAAGGAAAGTGTAAATACAAACATCACAGCAACAAAAATTATACTACTCAGTCTCAAAGCTTAAAACATTTTACAACTCCTTTAATAATAATAAATTCTCTGACTGCATTATTTTGCAACCTTATATGCGAACAGATTGACTATCTCAATCTGGTACAGCTTATTAAGATCCTGACAACCTATTGCCGCACGTGTTGGAGAGCACTTGATATATTTCCTGTAAATATCATTCATCTGTCCCCAGTAATCAATGTTCTTCATGAAAATAAGAGAATTAATAACTCTGTCCATGTTGCTACCTGCCTTGATAACAGCGGTCTTCGCATTGTCAAACACCTGCTTGATCTGTCCTTTCGGATCCAGTGTAGGGACTTCACCGGTTGAATCAACCGGTATGAAACCTCCAAAGCATAATTTCACTGCCTTAATTTTCTGAAGACGGACGACATCTTCCTCAAACCAATCACACATCAGACCCACCTGCCTTGCAGGCTGTTTGCCTCCAATCTTCCTGCCATCAGTAATTACTAGATCAAGAAGCTTATCCCTAACTGCAAACGGAAGCTTCTGTGCTTCGTCTGTTGACATCTTATCTAACTCCTTCAAGGTATACTTTTTCTTCACTTTCTTTGCCATCAACAACTCCTTTCTTCTAAAATATTTGATATAGTTTCCAAATCTTCTCCCGGAATATCCCAGCCAACTGCACCTG
>CAJXKT010000089.1 GCA_913055705.1 uncultured bacterium | reverse complement strand
ATCAAAATCTTCACACCAATAAGTTTTTACCACCTTGGCTCCTATTTCCGCAGCAATACGGCAGCACAATGCCAGATATTTGGCGTCCCGTTTCTCCAGCTCCTTACCAACCGCCGTAACCGCCATCACAGGAATACCGTACTCTTCACATTCATCCACAAGCTTTCCAAGATTGAGCAGTGTCTGCCGCTCATAATCACTGCCAATAAAAACAGATATCCCTACACCAGAAACATTTAGGCGGACAGCATCCTTTATGGCAGTAGTAAGACCTTCGTTAGCAAGATCTCCCCCAATTATGCTGGTTCCACCGGATACCCTGAGGATGATGGGTTTACTGCCAACCGGTTCTATGGCTGCACGTAAAACTCCCCTTGTACAAAAGAGCGCATCACAATACTCAATAATCGGCTTAATGGTCTCACCCGGTTTTTCAAGTTTGCTGGTAGGTCCCAGAAAATATCCATGGTCTATCGGCATAAACATGCATTTACCATCAGACCCCATCAGCGATGATAACCGGTTTTTCATTCCCCAATCCATTTCTTACACCTCCTCTGTTTAACTGTTATATCATTTGTTTTTTCTATTCTGCTCAAAACTTCACCATACTTGTCAGTCAGATTCACCAGGCCTGATTACTAAATAACCTTTATTTATCAACCAGTGATGAAATTCGTAAGTTGTATGAATGCATTCATTCTTACATATTGCCCTAATTCTTTCGTATTCTTCCGAACCCTTCTCTTGAGCATCAAGATCAAGCTGCATCGGACACTTAATATCCTTGCAATATTCTCTGCGTTTATAATCAATATAACCATCGATTGACATCAGCTTTTCCTCATTTATCAGATAACAAAATATTATAAAGAATGTTGTATTGAGCGGTATTTACGTCAATTAAAGCTTCACAGCAAAAACCCCCTACCCCATTACAATTGGAGGAATAGCATAGAAGATTCAATTAATTATGTCAAAGGAAAATGTCAATGAAATAGATTGATAAGAATTTTCTTGTTTCCGTTGTGTCATTTACAAAAACAATTGTTTTTTTCAAATTTATTACTTCAGGGTATAAATTTTGCGCTATTCATATGCACGTTTAGCAATTTTACCCAAATTTGTTCTCATATAATGAAATTATATGGATTATAGCTGCTCTTATTTCATTTACAAACACAGCATAACATCATAATGTAGTTAGACTTAGCCCAACTATGGAGGATCTGAAATGTATTGCTTATTAAGGAAAAGAATATTTTTCCTGTTTTCATTAACCATTGCAATGGTGATTGTTTTTGCAACATTTTGCCAGAAAAATGTTCTGGCCGGGAAAAATGTACATTCATTTCATCTACCCAGTGTTTTCAAGCAAGGTAGTGATGTTCGGAACAGGGAAATTTCATTCGACGTAAAATATCCGGGTGATATTAAGGTTGATGCTTCATGGAAAGTTGATCATAAGAAACCAAAGGCGAGAAAACTAAGAATTACACTATATGATCAGGAAGGAAATTCCCTGATCAGCAAAAAAGACGTTAGCCCTGTTCATCTTGTTTACGAATACACTGAAGAACATTTCAAAAAAGCAAAATACCTCGGCAATACCTTTAGGATTGAGATTTCAAAATCTCCTTTCAAGACTATAAATGGAAGCGTCAAAATCATCACTCCTAGTAAAAAAGTAATACAAGAGAAGGATCCAATTAACGCTCGCGGCCCGTTCGGAACCTTAGTCGAAGAAGAAACAGAAGAGGATTCAGAGGAGTAAAACTGCGCAGAGTAATATCCTTCATCTCAGTATAATCAAACACATCTATCTGCATGAAACTGTTGTTATACTAAAAAATTTATTCCTTTCTTTTCTTCCTTCCGGCGGCAAACCTTGAGGGGCCTGACACTGTCTTAAAGGTTCGTCACATTGCCCGCACACCGGAAAAGGCATAGAGTCTTTTATTACCTTCCTTTTCCTTTCGGCTATAATAAGAACATCATCATTTACCAGACTCCCGATTCGCGTAGCACCGGTCAGGTCATGGCAGCATGCCAGCACCTCCCCTTCCCATGTTACAAAGGTATGAAACTGAAAGAGGCCGCATATTCCGGATTCGAGTCCAAAGGATTGTAGTTCATATACCCCAGGCACCCTCAGATTTCCACCCCGTCCGTGACATACAGTCATACCAGAGCCTACACCCCGCTCCTTCCAGAAACTGACATACTCTTCCTGCTCTCCAGTGTTGATGCCGGTTATTATACCAGTCACCCTTAAACCTACATTTCCCCTGGCAAGATCTATTAATTCCAGAGTCCGTTTAAACGCATCATCATAAGATACTTCTGGGCATAACTTTTCAAAGACACTTTTTCGTAAGCTTGGAAAGGAGAGTGTGATAGAATTGGGACTGGACTTAACAAGCCTTTGAGAGATTTCCCTATTTAATGATGCAGGATTTATCACTATCCCCACATCAACACCTTTCTCGCGGATGTAGCAAATCCACTCAAATACATTTGGGTGTGATAGAGGATCACCCATGCCGGAGAATGTAATAAGACTTCCTTCACCGATAAGTTTCTCCGAGACTGCCTTGAATACACATTCTGACATCAAGCCTTCAGGTCTTGTTATAGCTTCACGGGGACACATGAGGCAGTCGGTACTACACCGGTTGGTAAGTTCCATGTCTACGGATACAAACGCCCAATCAGACGGCATGCTGTTTCTCCTTCCTGACTGCCTCGAGCCACGCAGTACCGAAGCGTTCGTCCGGTTCCAGATAATGGCCTTCACTCCACTCGTTCCAAGACGCTATGAAGGATAGTTGGGGTTTGTTAAATTTTCTTGTGTAACGGATTGCCTGTCCAAGAAAATCGGAAAAGAGTGCAGGATCCTCATTTACAACAACAGGCCACCAGGGATAACGCTCCTGTTTGTGATAACCGTTTGTGGCAGCCCGTGGTGTAGCGTCCCATCCCGGAGATACGGATGGAAAGTAAGTAAGCCCCGACTTATCAGCAAAACCCTCCCAGTCTCTGCTTCGCTTTTTGACCAGTTTACCATAATCCTGCCGGTATTCTCCCTTCCAGTCAGGTAGCCAGACGTAGTGGCTTATGCTGTCAAATCCGGACCTCTTGAACTCAGCAATCATAGAAGGTGCCGGATTAATGGCCATCAGATGAAGGCCTGTATATCCTTTCTTAATAAGATAGTCTTTAGCTTTATAGATTGCCAGAGACGCCAGACTTGGCCCCAACTGCCGGAGAAAAAAGGTGCTGTCAAAGATGGAAAACAGGGGCATACCATCTATGCGTAAGTAATTTGATCTTGAAAAGTACCTTTCCTCAAGAAATTTTATCAATTCCACAAAATCATCAGGGTCTGTGTACACTAACCTTCCGGGATCAATCCCGGGATCGGGTTTGTGTTTTACGGGCAGAACTCCACGAGGCATACGGTTTGCCCACATAAGGGCGAACGGAAAATCACCACCACCATCTTTGCCCAGGAACCCATTATCAAGGGCCGCCTCGAAAACTCGTTTTCCCCGTGACCAGAAAAAACCGTACACGAAGAAATCTACACCATACTCACAGGCCATCCCAACCTGTTTCTGTGCAGTGGAGGGGTCTGAATCATCGTACTTCCCATCAGCAGGGAGCCGTGGTTGATTATGATCTGGAAAACGGGACGGAGCATTCAAAACAAGATCCCACTCACTCCAACCCGGTGGAAAATGGCAGTCTCGCTCGGGACAAGAATGCCAGCCCGGATATACATATGCGCCAATTGCTACACTCTTGTGAACCATTCTATTCACCGATAATTTTCACCAATACCCTCTTCTTCCGTCTACCGTCAAATTCTCCGTAAAATATCTGTTCCCAGGGGCCAAAGTCCAATTTGCTCCCAGTTATTGCGACAACGACTTCACGTCCCATTACCTGCCGCTTAAGGTGTGCGTCGCCATTATCCTCGCCGGTATTGTTATGACGGTATTGTGAGATTGGCTCATGGGGCGCCAGCTTTTCCAGCCACTCTTCATAATCCTGATGAAGACCAGACTCATCATCATTTATAAAGACTGAGGCAGTGATATGCATGGCATTTACCAGGACAAGGCCTTCCTGAATACCGCTTTCCTTGAGACAGGTATTGACCTGAGGAGTAATGTTTATAAACTCCCTCCTTTTAGTCACATTGAACCATAGTTCTTTACGATAATTTTTCATTTCCATACACTCCTTTCTGCTGTGTATTTTAGGAGATTTACTCCTAATTTACACGGTGTTTCTTAACGGGGAGCAGTATAAGATTTCTTAAAAAGAGTACTCTAAAGTGGTAACCAATCGGTCGTTCTCACGAAATTGACCATAGTGGGTATCTTTTTTGCCATTATAAAATTCTGTATGCATTTTAAGAATCCAACCTGGTCTCACTTTATATTCAAATCCGGCTGTTTCAAAATGACCCCTCTCATCGAAGTCAAAATTAAATGCAGCGGCCAGTCTTAAGTTTTCGCTATATTTAAAAATAGCACGAGTGTATACAAGATCCCTTGAGATACGCGATTCTTCGGAACTGGCAACAAAATCACTATGAGTCTGCTTTGCAGTGATTTCTTCTTTGGAGAATTCTGCTGTAAAATCAATCTGCTCTAAGCCAATGTGCTTCACCCATTCATCCATTGTTAAGGTGCTGCCAAAGACAAAATTGATATAATTATCGTCTTTACTAGCATAAGCCAATTGATAGAGTCCCTCCCCATGGAATTCAAACTTTTTATAAGTCGTAGAAAATCCAGTACTGTAATTCCCCACACGCACATTCTTGGTTCTAAAACTGGTTGTGGATTCTGCCGCAAGCACGGGAAAAGGGTTCGGTCCATGAAAGGCTGCCGCAAAAAGGTCCCAACCTTTCACCGTTGTCTTTACCTTTAAAATAGATTGTACATTTTCCAATGTTCTTTTTGGAAACTCTTCTGTTGTAGTAGTCGTTGTAGTAGCAGAAGGAAGATTATTTGGGATTAGAGATTCTATGCTGTTAGTAGATTCGCCCGCCCCTGACCACCTTGAGCTGGAATGAGGCCTTTTCACAGGGGTAAAGAAAGGAATAACAGCCAATGAATAAGTCGTGTTTCCCTTGAAAGCATCTACCTTGGCCAGCCAGGTACCAAGCTCTCTAGGATTGAAAGGATCATTGAGTCCTTTGGGGCTAATACGATCTGAAGGAGAATAAAGGGTGGATTTCCCCATCTTAAAAACTTTTTTTCCAAGGGTTAAATCAAGAGCATCCCAGCTTCCCACCCAATTAAGCTCATTAAACTCCACATGACGTCTATGATCAGCGCGATCTTCCGGGAAATCACTAACTCCTTTATAAGTTTCTTTTTGATTTCCAAATTCAACCCACATCGCCAAACTATAAAGACTCATTCCTCTTTTGAGCTTGGTATCATAAAAAAGCCTTTCATCCAAAAACAGGGATTTTTCATCTAATCCCTTTCTTGAAGTTGCATTCTCATAATGAGCCATAGAACGCAGTGAGAGTTTAAAATTGGAATTATCCAACAAATCTCTCCACATATTCTTCTTTTCTGGGGGGGTCTCTTTTATCTCTACATCACCAAAAAGATCATCGAATTCATCCGCTAATGCAAAAGAGGTAAAGAAAAGAAGCAAAAAGGCCAAGAAAAGCTCTTTAGCTAAAAATAATCTCTGATAATTAAATAAGCGAAACATCAATTGTTATCCACTTTTGCCATATTCATAGCAGCCAAACGCCTGCCTAATATTCTGGATATATTCAAAAAGAGCTTGCTTGCCACATGGGGAAGAATCTTTCTCATTCGCTCTAGAGACTTCCAATCGATCTCAATCACTTGAGTATCATCTTCAAGGGCAACGATATCAGCCGTTCTTTCCACATCGTCTACCAGAGCAATCTCTCCAAAGATCTCCCCATCATGGAGTTCTTCAAAAACCGTCTTGTAGCCATCAGCCCTGGTAGACTCCACTTGAACCGAACCGTCTAAAATCAAATACATGGTTCTCTCTTTTGCCCCCTGCTTAATAATCAAATCCCCTTTATTGAAGGTTTTGGTAAAAGCCAAAAGAACAATCTTTTTAATCTGCCACTTTTTCATATTCTGAAAAAGAGGGGATTTATTGACCACTGTTTCTCTCAATTTCAAGGATACCATATCCCAAATGGTGATGAGTTTCGTAGAAACCAGGAGCATTGGAGTGATAAACAAATCGGACATCAGGGCCAATATCATCACCATGGCTGACAAGAGTCCAAAGTAAATCAGTGGCACAAAATGTGAAAATCCCAAGGAAGCAAAACCAAGAGCTAACGCAAAAGAGGTTGTAACCACCGGACGGGTTTCTTCTCTAATCGAGCTCTCCATTGCCTTGGTCTGATCGTTATGTATTCTCATCTCTTCGTTATACCGCACCATAAAGTGGATTGTATCGTCTACGGCAATAGCAATAGCAATCGCTGCAATCATGGCAGTGCCCGGATTCAATGGAACACCAAAAATCCCCATTACCCCGTAAAGCAACATTATTGGAAATAGATTGGGAATTAATGACAGAAGTCCAGCCTTTACATTCACAAATAGAACACACATAATGACAAAAATAATTAAACCCATGAGCCCCAGTGATTGCACCTGACCTACAGCAATACTTTCAGCCGCACTGTTAATGAGAATACTCTCACTCGTATACCTATATTTGATTTCAGTTTCGTCAAACTGTTTTTTGAGCACTTCAGTTAATTTATTTAAGGCAATCCTAAGATCAAAAGACGAACTTAAATTATGACGGACAACAATATTGGCTTCTGAATAATCAGAAGAAACGTAACGGTCTATATCATCTCTGGTAAAAAAGAGAAGGTATTGTGAAACCAGTTCGTCTTTATCAGGAATTAGGTATTTATCCTGAGTTCCACCATTCATCTCTCGATTCACAAGTGCGATATTATTAGATAATGAGACAGAATTGTCAAAATCACCGGAACCGTCAATATAGCCTTGAACGGCAAAAACTTTTTTTAAGACTTCAGATTTTTTGAAAGCTCCTTTTTCATGTGCATTTAAGGTCACATAGAAAGTTTGAGCTCCTGCCAGGTCTTCATGAAGTATATCAGCCTTCACTCGAATATCTGAACTTGCCTTAAAATAGCCTAACAGGTCGTTATCCACCTTGATCATTGTTATGCCATAACAACAAATCAGTATTAATACACAATAGACAATCACTGTAAGTCTCTTTTTGGTATTAACGATACGAATGGATTTCTCAGCCACCCACTTAAAGAGTTTCCCTCCCTCTTCTCCCTCTTTGTCTTTTTTCTTAAACGGGCTCTTGGACTCACCAAAAAATCTTAAGCATGCTGGCACAACAGTTATGGTGACCCAGAAATTTACAAAAAGGCCGAAAGTGGATGCAATGCCAAACTCTTTCAAAAGGGTTATGTCATTTAGAATAATCGAAGCAAAACCTAAAAGAGTTGTCAGAGCCGTCAATAGAATAGCTGTCGATACTTTATGGGCCATAAAGTCAATCGCTTGAATCTTATTATTTCCTTCCTCAATTCCGTGGAAATATTCAGAAATAATGTGCATATCTTCCGTGGCACCCAACACCAGAACCAGGCATGGCATGATCACGGTCAGCACCTGAATGGGAATGCCCATCAGGGTCATAAAACCCACCGCCCAGATAACAGATATCCCCCCTGTAATCACCGGAATGATAGCGCCATTAAAAGATTTCAGGCCAACCACCAGAAGAACTAATAAAATAGCAACTGCCATTGGAACGAGAGTCATCTGATCATCCAAGATATGATAAATGATTGAGCGACGAG
>CAJXKT010000088.1 GCA_913055705.1 uncultured bacterium | reverse complement strand
ATCGTATACAATTACTTTCTCTCTGGTTTTCATGGTATTATGCAGTTTCTTCTGGATATTTTCTGTGTAATAGAAAAATGAACTATCTTCAGATATTTTTGTCTTTGAATTTATATAAAATAAGGGTAAAATTGTTTTAAATTGTACAAAAAATTAATATTACAGTGCTAAATTGTCTTGTCAAGTACAAACAATTTTGTGGATTTTATCAATAATTCAGAATAGCGGGGGCGAGTATGAAGGGTTTTCACGGTAAAGATTCAGGTTCTCAAGATATGCCACATGGTATGCCGGAAGGAACTATCAAGGAAGTTTATTCACAAATAAAAGAGCACGGGCATGGCAAGGTTTCTCATCAATATATGAAGAATATGCAAAACCAACTGCGGCTTGTCTTCTGGGAAACAACTGCCGGTTGTAATCTGGAATGTATACACTGCAGGAGGCTGGACGTCAGTACACAATTGATGAATGATGATCTGACAACAGAAGAATCATTCGAACTCGTTGATGCCATAGCCGAAGCGGGTAACCCAATCCTCGTCTTAAGCGGGGGAGAACCGCTGTTTCGTCCTGACATATTCGATATTGCAAAACATGCAGTTGGAAAAGGTTTGACTGTAGCGTTGGCTACCAATGGTACACTGGTGGATGAAGCAATGGCCAGGAAGATTGTCGATGCCGGAGTATCCAGGGTTTCCATTAGCCTTGATGGTGCGGACGCAGAGACTCATGATAAGTTCCGAAAACTGAAAGGTTCGTTTGAACAGGCAATCGAAGGATTCAATCATTTAAAAGATTTAGGGATGAGTATGCAGGTTAACTGTACGATTGCGAAACATAATGAAGATCAGCTTCGTGACCTGTATAACCTTGCCGTAAAACTGGGCGCCGATGCAATTCACATTTTTATGCTCGTTCCGGTTGGCTGCGGGGTTGAAATAGCCGAGGACCAGATGCTCCCTGCGGAAAGATATGAGGAACTCCTTAACCTTTTCTATGATTTGTCCAAAGATGCAGTGATCCAGACAAAGGCGACCTGTTCGCCTCACTACTTCAGGATAATGCGGGAGCGGGCAAAAGAAGAGGGCACTAAAATTACACCAAAAACACATGGTATGGCCGCCATGACGAAGGGCTGTCTGGCTGGAACCGGAGTGTGCTTTGTTTCTCACAAAGGAGAGGTATTCCCCTGTGGATACCTGCCTGTAGAGGCGGGACATATCAAGAAACAGAAGTTTAAAGATATCTGGAAGGATTCCCCGGTCTTTGCTAAACTCAGAGAGCCGGACCTGCTGGGAGGCAAGTGTGGTGAATGTGAATACAAAAAGGTCTGCGAAGGCTGCAGGGCACGTGCATTCTATGAGACAGGAGACTATATGGCAGAAGAGCCGTATTGTATTTATAAACCTAAGATGATGAACAAGGCTTAATTCGTTACACAGTTAATATGGAATCTATTGAAAAAGAACATGTTATAAAAAAAGCAAATCATATAAGGAGACTGTATGATTGGACAATACATTGGGCAAATACCCCTCACAGTACATGGGCGCTCTTTGCACTAGCATTTTGTGAATCCTCTTTCTTCCCAATACCGCCGGATGTTCTCTTGATAGCGCTGGCAGTTGCTATACCAACCAAGTCTTTCAAGTATGCATGGATATGCACTGCAGGATCTGTATTAGGAGGATGTTTCGGTTATTTTATTGGTTATCAGCTATTTGAGTATGTTGGAAGTCCAATTATCAGCTTTTATAACATTACTGACGCGTTTAATGCGGTGAGTACTCAATATCAAAATAACGCATTTACGGCAATTGCGGTGGCCGGGTTTACACCTATTCCTTATAAGGTATTTACTATTTCAGCCGGTGCCTGCAAAGTAAATATCTTCATCCTGATCCTGGCATCTGCAATAGGTAGAAGCGGAAGGTTTTTTCTGGTTGCATGGTTGCTCTATACATTCGGCCCGAAGATAAAGGTATATATCGAGAAGTATTTTAATATCTTTACCATTGTATTTGTAATACTATTAATCAGCGGATTTGTTGCTATAAAATACTTCGGATAGGGGGAGGAGAGCCATATGTATAAATATCTCTCATTACTTTTTTTCTTCATTTTTTGTATAAACGTACATTCTATAAGTTACGCAGAAGATCCCCTGATAGAAGACCTTTTGGGAGAAGCGCAGAATGTACGTGAGCCTGCCGTTGCCGGGCGTTTTTATCCTGAATCAGAAGCCGAACTCTCAAAGAAGGTGAATAATTATCTGGATAAGGCATTCATAGAGAGCCTGCCGGGTAAACCTGTGGCCATAATCTCTCCACATGCAGGCTACCAGTATTCGGGGGCAGTAGCGGCATATGCTTATAAAGCCATAAAGGATTACAAATATAAAAGAGTAATAGTACTTGCTCCCAGCCACTATTCAAGATACAGGGGGGCATCAATACTTGATGTTGAGGCCTATAAGACACCGTTGGGACTTGTAAAACTAAATCAGGGCATATGCAACAACCTTATAAATAATCCTCCTTTTATCGGGACATTCAAGAACGCACACAAGAGAGAACACTCTCTCGAGACACAATTACCTTTTTTGCAAACGGTACTTGGAAACGACTTTGAACTCATTCCCTTGTTAATCAGCAGGCTTAGTGGCGAAGAATTTGAATTTATTGCTGATAAATTAAGGCATTTAATAGATGAGGATACGTTGATAGTTGTAAGTTCCGACTTTACCCATTATGGTTACGGATATGATTATGTTCCTTTCAAAAAGGATGTGGAGGCTAATATAAAGAAACTTGACTATGGGGCGTTCGAACGCATCCTTGCATTGGATTTTGACGGTTTCATCAATTACAAAAAGGCAACCGGTATAACTGCCTGCGGGTTTATGCCTGTAGCGTTATTAATGAAGGTTTTGCCCGGTAATGTGCAGGGGAAGATATTGCAGTATGACACATCAGGCAGCATACTGGGTGATTTCAGCAGTTCCGTGAGTTATGCTTCAATAGTATTTACAAGAAACAGTGAACCTCCGGACATTATTGGTGATAATAACGGCTTGAATAAAGATGAACGATTGACCCTTCTCAAGGTTGCGAGAGATACACTGGAAAGTTATGTGAAGGAGGGGAAGAGGCCTGATCTGAATTCCGGAGAATATACGTTAAGCCCGATAATGAAAGAAAAAAGAGGTGTATTCGTAACACTGAATAAGAACGGTAATCTGCGCGGTTGCATAGGCCACATACAGCCCAGAGAACAGCTTGTTAAGGCCGTAATGGACAATGCCATAAACTCATCAACGAACGACGGGCGTTTCAGGCCGGTTGATGCAGGCGAACTGGATGAGATACAAATAGACATTTCGGTACTCAGCCCGATAAAGAAGATAAGCGGCGTTGATAAATTCATTCCTGGAGAGCATGGAATCATCATACGTCTGGGAGGCATGAGTGCAGTGTTCCTTCCGCAGGTTGCTACTGAACAGGGGTGGGACAGAGAGGATACCCTCTCCCAACTTTGTAATAAAGCCGGCCTGCCGTCATATGCGTGGAAAGACGAAAGTATGGAATTCTTCGTCTTTACAGCAGAAGTATTCCATGAAGAAAAAACCTTAGTCATGAAATAACACCGCTTCCCCGGACAAACAACGCCGAGGACTTTTCGCGGGGAGTCCAGAACCTGAAGATTTGTTTTGCGTAAGCAAATTATCTGAATTAGCGACCAGAGGGAGCTAATTGAAATGGACGAAAAAGATAAAAAAGCATTACTTCAAATAGCAAGAAAGAGTGTGGAATCCGCAGTAAAAGGCATATCAAAAGATCAAACACAAGCCGAACCATTCAGTCCGGAGCTAAAGGGGAAGAACGGTGCATTTGTAACGTTAAGAACATGTGGAAAGCTGAGAGGGTGTATAGGGAGAATGGTTTCAGATATCCCTCTGCACAAGCTTGTTTCTGAGATGGCTGTCTCAGCAGTAAAAGAGGATCCGCGGTTTAAACAAATTCAGTCTTCAGAATTAGATGATCTGGAAATAGATATTTCTGTCTTATCGCCACTGCAAAAGGCCGAAAACCCTCTTGACTTCGAACTCGGCATACATGGGATTTATATTAAGAAAGGCTCTGCAACCGGATGCTTCCTGCCCCAGGTTGCTGCTGATACAGGATGGACCAAAGAAGAATTCCTGACACATTGCTGCAGTGCAAAGGCGGGCTTGTCACCGGATGCATGGAAGAAAGAAGATGTCGACGTCTACATCTTTACATCAGAGATTATTTCAGAGAAGGATGTTGGTAATTGATAACGTGGGACTAAGTAATGCAGATCATGAGGTATTACTACAGAGGTACTTTTTTGAATATAAGCAGGTACTGATCAAAAAGTGTAGTGGGTTCTTCATCAAGTTTAAAACCGGCTTCGGCCATTTCTGTTATAACTTGTTGCGCAGGAATTGTGTGACGCGGCTGGCCTGGAACAGGAGCCATATCGGCAATGGCAACAACAGTCTTCTCTTGAATAAAGGGATAAATCTTATCGCGAAAATATTTTACCGGTTCATCGTAATGAAAGTAAGTATAACCGATAAAGAGTAAATCAATTTCACCGTTTAATTGGTCAAGCCCCGGATCATCTTTTGTAATCTTATGAATGGATACATTGTCCAGGGAATCTCTCTTTTTGCGTTCCTCCATCCAGAATATCAGTGATTCTTCAGGGTCAAGTGCAATTATCTGCCCTTCGGGAAGCTGTTTAGAAAACAGGTCTGCAAAATACCCTGTACCGGCGCCGAGGTCTACGACGGTCATGTCAGGCTGAGTGATCAGCCTGTTGACAATATCAGGCATTTGCCAACTCTCTCTATTCGTATCCATTACTGCAGCGCAAAAGCCTGCATCTTCATATGAAGGGAAGCAACCCATGTTTTTACCTCAATTAATGGAAATAGGTGACCTCGTAACTTGACCTGAATTGGCGAGATGTGATTTGGGACGAATAATAATTGGAGTAAGTTTTCTAATAATTCACTTAAGACCATTTCTCTTGAAACAGTCGATATATTTCCTGTCAGTTACCTGGATGTGATTAACTAACCACTGTTTCAGGTACTCGAGAATTTCATCTGCGAATTGAGAATCACCATGAGTGACTCTTTCACAATATTCAATCGCTTTCTTGGTGAAATCATGATGTTCTTCCTTGTGATATTGATACTCTGGATAATTAAACTCTATCATATAAGTCTCTTCTGTTGAAAAATGATTTATGGCATACATAGTTATACTATGTAATAGTTTCTTTAATTCTTCCGGATCGTCATTATGTTCATTTGTAGCAATAGCATTATTAATAATATTAATGAATTGTTTGTGCTCGTCATCAATCTTTGATATACCCACGCTATATTTGTCGTCCCATTCAATCATTTGATATTCCTCTTGTCTGAATCACTCAATCCCGACAACCCTTATGTCGAAGATAACATCTTTTCCTGCCAGGGGATGGTTGCAGTCAAGAAAGACGTGTACTTCATCCACGTTTACAATTGTTCCGCCCAATTCCTGTATTTTAATTGTCTTGCCTATCACCGGTACAAAATTTTCTGGTAGATCGGCTCTGACAAATTTCATTACAAGGCCTTCGTCCCTCTTACCATAAGCGTCTTTTGCCTCTATGGTGACCATCTTTTCCTCATTAAGTTTCATCCCTTTTACAGCCCGTTCAAGCCCGCGCGGCATCTGTTCGTTTCCTACTGTGAATTCCAGGGGTTTCCCCGGTCTGGTATTTTGAAATACCGTACCATCCTTAAGACTCACTGTGCAATGGACCTTAACCTTGTCATCCGTTTCTACGATTGTCTTCTCGCCGCCGATGGCATTGCTGGGATGCCCATTGATAATGAGTAATCCCATTATTAAAAATAACACCAACTTAATTTTTATTAGTGGCTGTGTTGCATATGAAAAATTCTCTCTCATTTTATCCCCTTCATTTTGAAGCAATGGTAATATTTAAAAATAGTTCCAACATCAAATATTGAGTTTTAATGCAGTATGTCAATGTGACATTATACTTTCTTCTTCCAGGATGTCTTCTTCAGTCTCCTTCACCGGTATCAGTGCTTTGTCCATATAGGAACGTCTCTCAGGGTTACGTTTGATTTTTTTGCGTATTGACCGCAGTTTCAGGTAATAGAGGCCAAAAGGTACAAGGCCGCTAATCGTTTCCCAGGCTCGACGCGGATAGAAAATAAGCAGATTTTCTTGAGGCATACCGGGACGGCGCTGTGTCCGTATTTTGCGCCTTAAGAAACCTCCCTGTAGCGGGTGCACGTTCTGGTATTTAATTGTACCATAAAATTGATGGATGTGGAGCATAACTCTGCTGGGGTTGGGACCGCCTGCAGCCGCGCGCCGTATCAGGGTTTTAATGTGTTCAGGTGAGTAGTAAATGTCCCATGCCTTGCGGTAAATATTTGCCCACTCCTCTTTGGACATTTGTGAGTGGGACATTGTAACATGTTCAAGATCATACTTGTTGAGATCAGGATCCATCCACACTCCCTGCAGATGATTATTTTTGTGGTCTTCGGAGCCGGGCAATGGTGTAAGGCAGAAAAACTCTAAAAGGTCAACGGCCAGTTCCTGCTGAATTGTCTTAATGTCCTGTTCGATTTTCTCAGGAGTGTCAGCAGGAAAACCCAATATATAACCGGCCGCAGTAACAATTCGAGCATTACGCCAGGATTGAAACATCTTTCGATAATCATCAATTTTGTTCTGCCGCTTGTTCACAGTCTTCAGATTTTCCGGGCTAATACTTTCCAGACCGATGAACACTCTTCGACAGCCGGCCCTGGCAGCCTTTGAGACAAAATTTGGGATTTTATAGGCAAGCGAGTCAACCTGCATAGTAAACTTTACATGCTTAAATCCCTGGTTTTCGCGAAGGTTGATCAATCTGTCAAAGAGAGCTTCCCAATTTTTGTTGCGTGCAAAGTTGTCATCAGTGATGAAGAAATCGTTGATACCATTCGATATGTTGGAGCGGATCAGTTTCTCCAGATCGTCAGGGTTACGGTAACGTGATTTACGTCCCTGTACGTTGATGACTGTACAGAAACTACACAGGAAAGAGCACCCACGACCTGCATCGAAACAGCCAATCTGATTGACGAATCTTTCGGAAACATCTTTTGGCATTAACGGTGTTGGCTGGCCTTCCAGGCCGGGCAAGTCACCCAGGAAGTTGTAGGTCGGCTTCATGTCCCTATGATAGGCGTCTTTGAAGACATCTATGAGTCGACCCTCCTCGGCCTCACCTGCGAACAGTGCAATACCCATTTCGATCGCCTTCTTAAGATCGTCAGGAAGTTCGGGTAACATGGCAATACAGCCGCTTGTATGGAATCCGCCTATTGCAACCTGAATGTTTTCATCAAGGAGCTGTCTGGCAATGTCCATGGCACGCGGAAATTGATTTGACTGGACGCCTACGAAAAAGACAACTCCACATCCGCCGCCATTTTTAAACCTGCGAATAATGTCCGCAACAGGTATGACGGTATTCATCTCGTCATAGGCGTTAATAACAAACTCGACATCGCTGCCAAGGATACTCTGCTCCGCAGCATCCCGCGTCAAGCCATATATGCAGGCAAGTGTGTTCGATGGAATCCAGGACTTCCGCCACTGGATAACATATCCATCATCGTCGTAATGAGATGGTTTGATTAACTCAACGAAGAACTTTGTTTTGGTATTATCTTTCATGTGAATTTGTTCACTAATATATACATTGGATGAGTTGACTGGAGATTGTTTTTAAAATAGCTTATTTCCTGCGATGTTTTATTGCGACTTTATTTATGGCATTTAAATATGCTTTTGCGCTTGCTTCTATTGTAT
>CAJXKT010000087.1 GCA_913055705.1 uncultured bacterium | reverse complement strand
GTTTAACCCAAAACCTAAAATTGCCTACCCTTTAGCTTTACCAGTTGGAATCAAAGGTATCGACGAGAAATTGGAGATGGAACTTTGTGAAAGTATGTTCGCCAAGGCGAATCTGCCTCAGGCACGGCAGGTTTCTGAAATAGAAACAAGGCTGAAAAGACAACTTCCAGAAAACATACAAATTATCTCCGTCGAACCGGTTTCCAGCAAGGTAAAATCTTCTGTAAAAGACGTAACTTACGTGGTAAAGCCAAAGAAGGGTAAAATGCCGGAAGCAGGGAAAGCTGAAGAATTGCTATTCAAAGATGTGATAAATACTCATAGAAAAGGGAAGAAACTGGCCTTTAACATTCGTCCATCAATAAACAGTATTACTACTGATTCACAATCTATTGATTTGGGCTTGAAGATGACACCCGAAGGTATGGCTCGACCCGAAGAAGTATTATCACACTTAGGATTGCAAGCCGGCAAAGACTATGAAATTTCAGAAATAGTTAGAAAAAGAGTAAATCTAAACTCCTCTCCTAAAGCAGCCTGTTAATACAAGCAAAAGGAATGTAATGAAGAAGAGGATGTTGATAAATGTTGTAGAGCCTGAGGAAAGTAGAATCGCCATATTGGAAGATGGGGTTCTTGAAGAATTATATATCGAAAGGTTCTCTCGAGAGCAAATTGCAGGCAACATATATAAGGGCCGTATTGTCAATGTAGAACCGAGTATAGAAGCTGCATTTGTAAATATCGGAATATCAAGAAACGGGTTCCTTCATGTCTCAGACGTTAAGAATTATCGTCGTAATGGTGAGGAACAATCAGATAGCGACAGTACTGCAAAAACAAAAGAGAATAAGTCACGGATCAAAACGTTAATAAGCCCCGACCAGGAGGTACTTGTACAGGTTATCAAAGAGGGAATTGGTGACAAAGGGCCAAGTTTAACGGCAAATGTCAGTATTCCGGGAAGATTCCTGGTACTGATGCCGGATTCTAATCTTGTAGGTGTTTCGCGAAAGATTATCGATGAAGTCGAAAGGGCAAGACTTAAAGAGATTATTGAAGAATTAAAACCACCACCAAATTTAGGCCTGATCGTAAGAACTGCAGGAGTAAACCAGACAAAACGTGAACTTTCCAGAGATTTTAACTATCTTAGAAAACTGTGGAAAGTTATAGAAAAGAAAGAGAAAAAAGCCGAAATACCATCTGTAATATACCAGGAAAGTGATTTAGTAATTCGTACAATTCGGGATATATTCTCAATAGATATTGATGAAATAATCATTGATTCCGAAGCTGTCTTTAAAAAGATAAGATATTTCCTGCGTTTAATAATGCCCAGTTGCGTACGAAAGCTAAAACTTTATAAAGAAAACGAACCATTATTCCATAAATATAACATTGAAAAAGAAATTGAAAAAATTAATAAAAGGGAAGTCCGTCTTCCAAGAGGAGGCTCCATTGTAATTGAACAAACTGAGGCTCTGGTAGCAATAGACGTAAACAGTGGTAAATATAGAGAGGAAAGTGATCCGGAAAAAACCGCATTCAAGACAAACCTGAAAGCAGCGAAAGAAATTGCACGCCAGGTCAGGCTAAGGGATATCGGCGGAGTCATAATAGTTGACTTCATTGATATGAAAGAAGAGGGTCATATGAGAGCGGTTGAAAAGGTGATGGAAGAAGCTCTAAAAAGAGACCGCGCCAGAAAAAAGATGTTAAAAATATCTAAATTTGGTATTATCCAGATGACGCGGCAGAGGATCAGGCCGAGTCTCAAGTCTGTAATTTACGAAAGTTGTAAAAATTGTGAAGGTACCGGAGAAATTAAGACAATCGAAAGTACCTGTCTGGATTTAATGAGACAGATAAAATCAATAGTAAATAATCCGCAAATCAAGAAAATAGAAATTACTTCCAATGATGTAGTTGCAGGTTATCTACTAAATAATAAAAGGAAACGACTTGCAGAACTTGAGGAGAAATTTTCAAAGGATATTATAATCAAAGGCGTAATCGGTCATAAAACAGGTGAAACAACAATCCATAGCATTGATAGCGAAGGAAACCGTGTTGCGGCTAAATAAATTCTTTTAAATGTAAACCGTTCAACCATTCACGTGAATGACATTATGGGACGGAATGAAATAAGTTGACTTAAAATACTCACTAATGAGAGAATGCTAAAAGGAGAAAAGTAATGTATGCCGTAATAAAAGAAGGTGGAAAACAATACAAGGTTGAACCGGGCAAAAGTATAGAGATAGACTTAAAAGAAAATGTCAAAAAAGGTGATACGCTGGAACTAACAGATGTATTAATGGTCTCGAAAGAGGGAAAAACACAAATAGGAACACCTACTGTTGAGAATGCAAAAGTAATATCTGAAGTTCAAAGTCATATAAAAGGCAAAAAACTGGTAGTAATGAAATTCCGTCGCCGTAAAGACTCCAGGACAAAACGGGGACACAGACAGAAATATACAAAAATTAAGATTAAAGAAATTGTTTCATGATATTCAAGTTAAAATATAATCTTTTCGGTAAATAAGGAGTTAAAAATGGCACATAAAAAAGGACAAAGCTCGACCAGGAACGGAAGAGATAGCAATCCTCAACACCGTGGTATCAAACATTACGGCGGAGAACTGGTGAAAGCCGGCGCTATTATTATTCGACAATGCGGTACAAAATTCAAACCCGGTACAAATGTTGGGTGTGGTAGAGACTACACACTATTCACAAAGATAGATGGAAAAGTTGCATTTGAGCCTGGCCGCCGGGTCAGTGTTCATCCTGTATAAAAGCTTTTTTCTGTTATAACATGAAATATTAATAGTAGGGATGAGGGAGCTTAAACGCTCCCTTTTTTCATAAATACATGCGATGTTTATAGATGAAGTAACAATCTTTGTGAAAGGTGGCAATGGTGGGGATGGCGGCATAAGTTTCCGACGGGAAAAGTATGTCCCTCGTGGTGGCCCCAACGGTGGAGATGGAGGCAAAGGGGGTAACGTCATCCTGCATGTAAACGAAAAGGTTGATACGCTGCTGGACATAACATCAAAGGTAAAATTCATTGCCGAGGATGGTGGAAAAGGGGGAAACAATAACAAAAATGGTAAAGATGGAAAAGACTTAATCATTAATATACCTAAGGGAACGCTGGTAAAAGACCTGAAAACAGGTCGAGTAATCAAGGATCTAAAAGAATTTGAAGAGTCCATAAGGATTGCAAGAGGAGGCAAGAAAGGCAAGGGCAATGCTCGCTTTAAATCTCCAACTAATCAAACCCCACGCTTTGCCGAAGAAGGAAGAAGAGGCCAGGAACGCTGGATTAAACTTGAGTTAAAGCTTATCGCAGATGTTGGTATAATTGGCTTACCCAATGCCGGAAAGTCTACGTTCCTTTCTAGAATCACGTCGGCGCGGCCTAAAATAGCAGACTATCCATTCACAACACTACAACCGCAATTAGGAATTGTGGAATTAGAAGATTATAAAAGATTAGTATTTGCAGATATACCCGGCCTTATAGAAGGTGCGCATAGCGGTTCGGGTCTGGGTAACACGTTTTTACGGCATATAGAAAGGACAAGAGTAATCGTCCACTTAATAGATATTTCTGCAACCGACCCTTTAGAAACATACCGCCTGGTCAGGAAAGAACTAACGCTTTTCAGTTCCAAATTAAGTGAAAAAGCAGAAATAATAGTCCTAAACAAAGCTGACATTCTGGATGTGGAAACCGGTCTTAACATAGCAGAGGATCTGAGCAGAAAATTGTCTAAACCTGTATACACAATCTCGGCAGTAACCGGCAAGAATGTGAAAGATATAATTAAAAAGGCTGCAGACCTGGTTGATAAGGAAAACCAGGAGAAACATTCCTGCACGCCTGCCCGGCATTGTCTTTCGGACGGGTCGGATGAAATGGGAAAATTATTATCTTATTAATAGTTCTAAACTCTTATGATCCTGGCAGTAGATATTGGCAATACAAACATTAATATAGGCAGCTTTCAAGGAAAGAAGCTTATTTCACATTATTGTGTAGATAATAAAGGCTTGATTAATCAAAAAGCAGCCTTCCCTCTCAGCCCATCCCTTCTGAATCAAACCAAAGACATATTAATAGCTTCCGTAAATCCAAAACTGGAAACAGTTTTTTACAAATACCTGGGCAAAAAACATAAAAAGAAAGTACTAAAGATAGGTAAAGAAATAAAACTAAAGATGCCTATACTTGTTGACAACCCTCAAAAGATTGGGATTGATAGATTACTAAATGCACTTGCCGCATATAGACGAACTAAAAAAGCTACAATTGTTATCGATTTCGGCACGGCAATCACAATCGATATAGTGTCAAGAAAAGGCGAGTTTCTGGGTGGATTGATATTGCCCGGAATAAGGGCAAGCGCTTATGCCCTGAATAAACAAACTGCTCTTTTACCAGAAGTTGACATAAAAAAACCCAAAGATGTAATTGGGAAAAATGTGGAAAATGCCATAAAAGCAGGAATCTATTTCGGAACAACGGGATCCATAATTCACATAATAAGAAAGATTCGGAAGGTTTACAAGGACTTGCAATATACTATTGCAACAGGTGGAGATGCAAAAACATTCAAAAAGGATATTTCAGAGATTGACAAGGTTGTTCCACGCTTAACACTGGAAGGAATTAGAATAGCTTTTACAGAAAGCATTAATCCGTAGGGTTTTGCCCAACAAGTTTTTTCGCCGATTTTTCCAACTTATTAATCAACAATTCATAGCCGGCCTCATCTCTCAATCCATCCAGATCGCTGTCATTCTCTAAATGTTTTATATCATTATAGCCTAAATCTATCGCTCTACCTAAAGATTCCAGTGCCTTACTAACACTTCCCAATAATGAGTAACTACATGCAAGATTGTAATGGACTACAGAATCACAGGGCTTAAGTTTCGACAACTTCACGTCAACCTCTAGCCCTTTCTCATACATCCCATTAGCAGTATATGAATTGCCCAGGAACATCAGGCACTCGGCATAGGCTGGATATATTTCGAGAACACCTTCCAAAAACCAGATTTCAAATTCATTATCAGTTTTTTGGAATTCAGGCGTGTTTAAATCGAACTTATATTCTGGAATTCTTAATGTCATTATTGTAAACGGCAATCACATTTTAATATAAACCGAAACTCGCGAACAAACTTATTCTAGTTTATTGTAATTTGATTTATTGTCAAGTATGAATAATTTAATTCTTGCTCCACAGTACGTATGACAACAAATACTTATGGCGATTTTGAAGCATCAGAAAAAACTCTCTTTTCATCAATTGTAGTCAAATTGTAGTCAACATCCAAAATTTCAACTCCCACCCTTAGACTTTCAGTGCAGTGATGGGCATAGCGTTTCTGAGTTGTTGAGACGTTCTCATGACCCAATAGCTTAGAAATTTTATAAATATCTAAGCCTTTATGAGCCAGACGAGTTGCAAATGTCCTTCTCAGTCCATGCCAACTAAAATCACTAATCCCTGATTCTCTCAATGCTTTTTTGAACGCTGATATAAGGGTCTGCTTGTTAATCTTAGCCCCATGACTACTAATAAACACAAAATCATTCTTGATGCATCTCGTCTTTGCCCTCTGTTCCAGTATACTAATAGCTGTCTGGTTCAGAGGAACGCTTCTGGGCTTACCACTCTTTGTTTCCTGAATAAGAATAGTCTTACGTAATAAGGATACTCTCTGCCAAGTCAAAGAAAGCTGTTCATCCTGCCGAAGACCAGTATTTAAGGCAAAAACGACTAAGTCCTTTAGCCATTCAGGACAGTTTTCCAAAAGAGTTTTTCCCTCATCTGCTGTCAGGTATTTCCCCTTTTCATTATTTTCTTTCTCTCTAGTTATCTTTAGAAAAGGCTTATTGGTCAACCATTCCCACTCATCAACAGCTAAAGTAAACGCCTTTGACAGCATCGCAAGCTCACGATTAATAGTTGCCGGTTTTGCCCCCTCGTCCCTCCTTAACACCTTGTAGCGAGAAATATGCTTCCGTGTAATTGATGATACATGTAAATCACCAAAGAATGGAACGAGATGTTTTATAGATGCCGCATAACTGTTCTGCATGCTAACTGACTTCTTAGGCGCATATTCTTTCATGAACTTGTCTACCAACTGTAAGAATGTCTTGTGATCCCCAATAGGCTTCTCATAATACTTGCCTTCGACAATCTCTGTTCGTATCTTCGCTTCAATTGATTTTGCAAGCTTTCTGTCAGTCGTATGAAGGCTCTTCTGAATCTTTCTCCCATTTTGCCGAATACAGACCCACCAGATACCGCTTCGTTTAAACATTTATACCTCCTTTCCCGAAGCCTGATAGTATCTGTATGTCGCTATCAGGAGTATTATATACCATTGCCATGAACACCTCCAATAATTTTATTGGCAATTTCCTCTTCCTTATTACAAGTTCGCTTCATGCTCTCCATCATCTTGTCTATATCCTGAAGATCAAAGAGGACACGTCTATTAATCTTAATTGATGGTATCTTCCCTTGTCCTGCCCATTCGTATATCGTTCCCTTGGGTAAGGATGTGTATTCAGAAATGGCTTTTGCATCAACGTATCGTTTTATATATTTGTCGCTTTTCATAGATTTATTACGTTTTTAGTACCAGAAGTACCGTATCGTACCGTATCTTTCCATAAAGTATCTATATGAGAGAGAACTATAAGAAGGTTATGGATATATGCGGTACTATGCGGTACATGCGGTACGTTTTTCCAATAATCCAACTCCACTTCTATATCGTTGCCCACCTGACTGCTTGGGTTTTAATCCTCTTTCAGTCAGTCTCGTGAGAAAAGCCCGCTGGCTCAACACAGTTTCACCAGTATCCTCGCACCACTTCTTGTAAGCATCATATAGGTTTGTTGGATTTGTCCTTGCATTCGGACTAAGAATACAACAATCTGTCAAGAATATCCCAATTTCATCCATCTCATTTCGATAATCATTTGTAGCTGCTTTTACATCATCTGGGGTCTGCAATCCTTCCCTTTGCCAATCTAAACACCCTTGTACAGCCCATGTCAGTATGCCTGGTAACTCGCCTTTCAGTTTCTCGATTAACTTTTTGTCTTGTTCTTCTTCTGGTATTGTTATGTCAAAAGGTATTAGTTTAATCCTCCGCCAGATAGCATGGTCAGTTCCCTTGATTGTGGGCTTATGATTAGCTGCTAACCATAGTTTAAATTGTGGTTGAAATTCAAAAAACTCCCCGAAGAGAAATCTAGCCGTTATGGTATCACCACCTGTTAACTGTTTGATTAGCACTTCAGCTAACCGCCTTTCCCCTTCTGCCTCGACTGCAGATATAAATCTTCTGCCCTGCATACGTGCAACATCGTTACTGTTAGTATTGTACTTTTTGATTAGAAACGAATCAAAACTGGCTGTTTGTGCATAATCACCCAGTAAAACACTAATAACATTTAGAAATGTAGACTTTCCGTTCGCACCAACTCCATACAATAAGAATAGGCATTGTTCAGATGTGTCACCAGTTAATGAGTACCCGATCGCCCTCTGCAGGAATGAAATCAAGTCGTAATTCCAATTCATTATTTTTTCTAAGAAATCAATCCATATAGGGCAATCTGCTCCTGGATTGTATTCAACTGGAATAATCTTTGTAATTAAATCATTCTTATCATGGCTTTTTAGTTCACCAGTCCTCAGGTCAATTGTGCCGTTAGAGCAATTTAACAACCACGGATCAATATCCAGTTGATTTTGCAATATTGGTATATTTTCCTCACTCTCAGTTAATTTGATCATCCCTTGCAGATGCTGTACGGATTCAGACTTTACGGCCCAACTACCAACATATTTTCGCATTTTTTCATCTTTAATTGCTGCTGCCTCATTGTAAATATTTTTAACTGTTTGTTTTGCCAATCTTAATAT
>CAJXKT010000086.1 GCA_913055705.1 uncultured bacterium | reverse complement strand
CCTTTATATTGCCGATGGGTTTTAGTTTTACAACCTTTTTTGATATGCCTAATGTGTCCATAGTTTCAACGACTTCTGATATGTCTTTATAGGCAATGCCAGCTTCTTCTGCCAGGCCGGGCATTGAGGCGGCTTTAACAAGTATACCATTTTCCGCCATAGTCCTCATGAGTTGATCGCCCCTTACCATCTTTTTGGCAGCACTTCTTGACATGGTTCTGCCTGCACCATGCATTGTAGAGCCAAATGTTTCCTCCATTGCTTTTTCAGTACCTGTCAGCAGAAAAGAACCCGTTTGCATTGAACCACCAACAATAACAGGCTGCCCTACCTCTCTGTAAATTTCCGGAAGCTCCCTCCTGCCCGGACCAAATGATCTCGTCGAGCCTTTCCTATGAACTAAGACTTCTTTCTCTTTGCCGTCTATCTTATATCTTTCCACCCTCGCTATATTGTGTGCCACATCATACACTATCTCTATCCCGAGCTTTTCAGCATTGGTATCAAATACCTTTGAAAAACTCTCCCTGATCCTGTGGGTAATTATCTGCCGGTTAGCGAAAGCGCTGTTGGCGGCACAAAGCATGGCCTTGTAATAGTCTGAACCTTCTGGTGATTTAAAGGGTGCACAGGCAAGCTCCCTGTCCCTGACAGTCATATCATATTTCTTCATTGCTTTATCGAAAACCCTTAGATAATCCGTAGCAACCTGATGGCCAAAGCCTCTTGAGCCGCAATGCACCATGATAACTATCTGGTCTTTCTCCTTAATACCAAAAACCTTTGCAATCTTCTCATCAAAGATATTTTCTGTTGTCACCAACTGAATTTCTAAATAGTGATTCCCGGAACCAAGAGTGCCTAACTGATTTATGCCTCTCGTTATAGCCTTTTCACTCACCTTTGATGGATCGGCACCGGGTATATGTCCACCTTCCTCTATCCTTTGCAGGTCTTGGGGCCAGCCATATCCGTTCTCAATACACCATTCAGCCCCTCTTCTCATTATGTCTTTAAGCTGTGATACTGAAGCCTTAATGACCCCCTTTGAACCTACCCCTGCCGGGACGGCCCGGAAGAGTTCGTTAATGAGTTCCGGTAGCCGCGGTTTGACCTCATTTATCTTCAAATCAGTAGTGATTAATCTCATACCACAGTTTATGTCAAAACCGATTCCTCCGGGAGAAATAATGCCGTTTTCAGTATCGAAAGCGGCTACACCACCAATAGGGAACCCGTACCCCCAATGACCGTCAGGCATACAGAGTGCATATTTCTGGATACCGGGCAGACATGCAACATTAGTAATCTGCTCAAAGACACCTTTATCCATATTCTCAAATAACACATCACTGGCATATATTCGTGCCGGTACCCGCATACCTTCCTTCTCGGACTTCGGAATCTCCCATACATAGTCAGAAATTTTATTTATCTTCATGCCTGTATTCATTTTATTACCTTTTGAATATTATATTTTAAAATTATTATCATCATTCATTATTCGTTATTAGTTAATTAAGGAATCCTTCAATCCCTGCCTGTCCTCCAGTTTGTTAGGCGGGAATCCCTCAATCCTTCATCTCATATGTCTAAAATAAATCTGGCTATCCATTTTCTGTCCTTTTCATACACCTCGAACAGGTGGAAAGTTATCGCCTTTACATCGCATCTGAGTTCGTGTCTGGATTGATTAATCTCTTCACCGTAGATTTCGGCATCAAGACAATAATCCTTATCCTTCATTATCTTTATTTCAAATTTACAAAATACCATAGCCTCCGAATCTTTCAGGTATATTATTTCGGCAAGCCAGTCAAAAAGTAATCCATCTATTTCAGAATTCTCCAGGTGTATAACCTTCTTTATCTCAGGTTGTACATCACCGGTATCAACCATAACTTCAAAAGTTGCCCTTGCAGACGCGGAAAACAATTCCTCAGGGGTATCTCCACGAGATTCTATCGCTACGTCGGCAGTCGCTATGTCATCAAGAAAAACAAATTCTTCCATTTTTAAATTATATCAGACCACATAATGTTTTGTAATTGACATTTTTGTGAGTTGACGGTTATAATTTATAATATTGGCGTTTATTAGTTGGTAAATAATTTTAAATTTACACTTAATTTTTCGTAATATATATAAATAACGCCATCCATTTCCCATAACGGGTGATATTCTTGGAAGACAACCTATATATACTGTTAACTTGCCTGCCTCAAATCCTGTTTATGCTGTTCCTGCTGTGTTTTTCCGCTTTTTTTTCTGCTACAGAATCCGCTTTTTTTTCATTAACCAGAGAAGAGATTAGCCGGTTTGGCAAAAGCGACAGCAAATCAGAAAGATTAGTTTATACACTCCTGAAAACACCTAAGAACTTATTAACAACCATTCTACTTGGAAATATGCTGGCAAACATTGGTTTCTTTTGTATTTCCTATGGTATCTCCCGAAAAATAGCTGTCGTCAGTTCCAATGGTGGTGTCTGGGCGGCAGGAATGGTGTGTGTTTTCAGCTTGCTTGCGATTATTATTATGGGAGAAGTAATACCCAAAAATATAGCAGTAAAAGTTCCAGATCAATATTCCAGGTGGGTGGCAATGCCTATTTATATTTTCGATAGGATCTTTTTGCCATTTCGTATACCCCTTGCTTCATTTATTAATGTAATAAGCAAAATTTTTGGCAAGAGTGAAGACGTGGAGAAATGTGTAACTATCGATGAATTAAAGATGCTTGTAGAGTTTAGTGAAAAACAGGGTATTGTCGATAGAGAGGAGCGTTCGATGATACATGGTATTTTAGATTTTAAAATAGTACAGGTAAAAGAGATAATGCTTCCAAGGGTGGATATGAATTTGCACGATGTCGCCGACCCGGCAGAGGAGCTTATTGAACTTGCACGTGAAACAAAACATACCAAGTTTCCCATTTATGAAGAAACGACAGATAACATTTTAGGCATAATACATGCAAAAGATGTTTTTCTTGATCCGAATGTAGAATTAAGGAGCATTTTGAAACCAATTCAATTTGTTCCTGAAACGAAAAGTATTGAAGGATTGCTGAGGCAGTTCAGGCGTGAAGGCAGCCAGATGGCCATTGTTGTAGATGAGTATGGTGGTACTGCAGGGCTGATTACACTCGAGGATATTATAGAAGAAATTGTTGGTGAAATTCAGGATGAACATGAGAAGCCCAGAGAAACACTCGAAAAGATTGATGAAAATAAATACCTGATTTCCGGTAATTTGAGTATTCGCGATTGGGCCGATACTTTTGGCGTGGAAATAGAACCAATGGGAGTTGATACTATAGGCGGATTTGTCATTACTTTGCTTGAACATATTCCAAAAAAAGGTGATTCTGTGGTATATGAAGATTTTGTTTTTACAATTGAGGGCGTCAGGAAGAGGCGCATTACTTCGATATTACAAGAAATGAAAGTAAAAGAAGAAGAAGAAGAAGAAGAGGCGGACGAAGACAAAGATGATTGAATATTATCTGTTAATTCTGTTTATTTTATTCTCTTCGTATTTTTCAGGTATTGAGATTGCCATTTACTGTATCAACCGTGTCAGGTTACAGTATAAGGTAGACAGGGGAATACGAAGCGCAAAAATTATTAAAAGGTTATTAGAAGACCCGCAAGCTTTGATATGCACAATATTAATCGGCAATAATATTATGAATTACCTGGCCGCGGCAATGTTTACAAGTATTACGTCAAAAAATATTTCTCAAGCTAATCCGGAACTGGTTGCAACTCTGATCATGGCACCAATTATGCTGGTTTTCGCAGAGGTTATGCCGAAGAATATTTGCCAGAGAAAGGCAGACACATTTCTTTACACCGCATCATCAAGTGTCAAGTTCTTTTCACAACTATTCCTTCCTTTAGTGTACGTTTTGAAAGGTGTGAATAAAATTCCACAACTATTTCTAAAAAATGTGAGTAAGAGGACAACAATTTTTACACCGTACAGGTTGGGATTTTTCATAAGGGAAGGGGTTGAAGAAGGAATCATTTCCGGCTATCAGGATATGATGGCAAGAAATATTATGAAGCTTGGAAGTATCCCGATAAAGAAAATTATGATACCGCTCAAAAGGACAGCCCTGGTCTCACACGATGCAAGTGCCGAGCAAATAAAGGTTATTGCAAAAAATGTAAGGTTCTCCAGGATTCCTGTTTTTAAAGGTTCGAAAAGTAATATTGTTGGAGTAATAAACTTATTCGATTTTTTGAGTGTTGGTACGGAAATGTCAACTGTAAGCGATTTCTTGAAAGATACCGAATGCCTTAACGAGGAAACACTTATAGATGATGCACTGGTAAGAATGCAAAAGACAAAACAGCGAATAGCAGTTGTTACCGATAGAGATAATGAATCAATAGGGATAGTAACGATAAAAGACTTGGTGGAAGAGATTGTCGGAGAACTAATGGCATGGTAAAGATAAGTATTACAAAAGAATTAAGTTGACAAATCTTTTTTTAACAATATAATTTGACTTTGTTGCAAAGTTAGTCAAGAATAGATGTTTTTGTTAAAATTACGTGTTTAAAGGCTTAAGTAAATATACTTAATTGTTGCTAACATATTATATCCATATAGCTTACAATGAAACTGTCCATCAAAACAGAATACGCAATACTTGCACTCCTGGAATTAGGACAACGGTATGAGAAGGGATTTGTGTTAAGCCGGGACATAGCAAGTGTCAGGGTAATACCCGAGTCATTTGTTGAGCGAATATTATTAACATTGAAAAATGGAGGTGTGATCGTCAGTGTCAGAGGGGCAAAAGGAGGCCATTGCCTTGCCAGAGACCCTGGCGAAATATGCGTCAGGGAGATAATAGAGTTATTTGAGGGATCTCTAGCGCCAATAGACTGTGTAAACGAGAGAATATCATCTCTCTCTGCAAGCTGTTCAATTGAGGCGTCATGCGTGTTAAAGGATTTATGGCAGAAAATGTATGATTCAATGTTAGCAAGTATAGAAAATGTAACGATTAAGGATCTAGTAACACAGGAAAGGTCTCAAAAAGAAGGCACAGTGAACCATATATAAATTTTTTCACCTATTCTTGACTAACTTTACAACAAAGTAATATATTTTACAGGGAAGCAAATGGATTCTGTTCAAACAAAAAATAATTATAGATTTATTATCTTGTCAGTTGCCTCGTTTATATTTGGCTTGATAGTCTATCTTCCTGCACCAGAAGGGCTTACAGATGACGGGAAGAAAGCATTGGCTATATTTGTACTCTGTATTATTTTCTGGGTTAGCCACGTGATACCACTGATGATAACAAGCCTGCTTGCAATTATCCTTTTCCCTCTGTTGGGGGTTTTACCGGCAGAAAAAACGTATTCTCTTTTTGGTAATCAGGCAGTATTCTTTATTCTCGGAGCATTTATTCTGGCCTCTGCTGTTACCAGGACAGGTTTAAGCAATAGAATAGCGCTGATGTTTCTGAAGTGGTTTGGCCATTCGCCTAAGATATTGCTTCTAGGGGTTATTGTACTGTCAGCATTTTCTTCGTTTTGGATGTCAGCGCATGCCGTTGCCGCAATGATGTTTCCTATTATTACAGCCATTGCTTTGAGTCTGGAGTTAAAGCCGGGTGAAAGCAGCTATGGCAGGTCTCTGTTTTTGGGTATGGCGTGGGGATGTGGTATTGGAGGAGTGGCAACATTTTTAGGTGGTGCCAGGGCTCCTTTGGCCATTGGAATGCTTCATGATACAACAGGTGAATCCATTGGTTTTTTCAAATGGATGCTCGCAACGCTGCCGGCAGTTATAACAATGCTGGCCGTTACGTATTGGTTGTTGATCGTTCTTTTTCCGGCGGAGATAAGAGATGTAAAAAAGGCGCGAACATTATTGGTTAACAGGACAGCATGCATTGGAAAAATGAAACGCAAAGAGTTGTCTATTGGAATTCTTATGATAGCAACGATTTTTTCATGGATATGCTTCGGTGAAAAATTCGGACTTGCCAATATTGCTTTGGCCTCCGTTGTTATCGCCTTTGTATTCAGGCTAATACGATGGAAGGAAGTGGAGGAAGATGTAAACTGGGGGTTGATACTTATGTATGGGGGCGCTATCTGCCTTGGTTTTGCTATGGGAAAGACAGGTGCAACCCGTTGGTTGGTTGATATATCCAACATAGAATTAATCCAATCGCCATTTGTTTTGATTATGGCGATATCTCTTTTTGCAATTTTTTTGACTGAAGCCATGAGCAATACGGCTGTAGTCGCGCTCTTAATGCCAATAACCATAGGGGTTGCGATAGATTTTTCAATAAACCCGATAATTATGACATTAGCCGTAACTGTTCCATCGGGCCTGGCATTTATCCTGCCCATGGGCACGCCAGCAGTTGCCATTGCACATTCGTCAGGTTTCATTACGCCGGGCAATGCATTTAAGGGCGGGTTAATACTGAAGATTGCTTCATGGATGTTTTTCAATTTTTTCGCATATTATTACTGGCCGCTCCTGGGCCTTGGATTGTGAACCGGAATCCCTGCGAGGAGTCCCCGGCGCTTTTTGTCCGGGGAAGCAGGGCCCTTCCATTAATCAAAATTGGTGAATTATGGATAAAATATTATTAATACTTTCGACTACAAGAAAATCGGATAAGTGTATTAAAGAGGCGGTTGACATTGCGAGTAAAGAAAATGCAAAGTTGATAATTCTTTTTGTTGTTGATTACGAGGTACCACAGAAAATATTTGATAGTTTGACAGAAGAGGGGTGGATTGGGGGGAAAACAACCGAGAATCTTTTTAATGCAGTTTTGGACGAATACTCAGTGCAGGGGAAAGACAAGATCCTGGAGATCGAAGAGGTGGCCAAAAACAGGGGCATTGATTACAAATCGATTGTCAAAAGAGGTACGTTTTTAGATGTGGCATTATCTGTAGTCGAAAAAGAAGATGTAACCCTGATTTTAGTTACAAGGCGGAAAAGGTCCGGCTTATCAAGATTTTTTTTCGGATCAGCCGTGGCGGAACTAAAAGAAAAGGTAACGTGCGAAGTCAGGATTATAGACGAATAATGAAAGAAATCTCTACTGTAAAACTGGACACTGATATTTTGATTATTGGGGGAGGCGCTGCCGGGTGCATGGCAGCAATTGAAGCGAAGAAACTTGATCAAAGTATTAAATGCATTGTTATGGAAAAAGCACACATTGAAAGAAGTGGTTGCCTTGCAATGGGACTTAATGCGATAAATGCCTATCTAAATACTGGCCAGACACCTGAAACGTATGTTGAATACGTAAAGGATGAGTTTTTCGGTGTAATCAGAGAAGACCTGGTACATTCAATTGCAAAAGGCCTTAATGAGTCGGTCAAACAGGTTGAGGCGCTGGGCCTTCCGATTGAAAAAGATCAAAATGGTAATTACGTGAGTAGGGGGAAAAGGAGTATAAGGATTTATGGTGAGAGGCTAAAGCCAATACTTGCCGCAGCCGTGTATCGTGCGGACGTAAAAGTTTTAAACAGGGTGGTCGCAACAAATTTTATTTTTGATGGTGAGCGTGTAAGAGGGGTCTATGGATTTGGTAATAGGGACGGCAAGTTTTATGTTATTCATGCCAAAGCGGTAATAGTAACCACGGGCGGCGCTACTAGGCTTTATAAGCCAATAAAAACAGGTGACGCACGTAACACGACGTGGTATTGCCCATGGAATGTAGGTACGGGTTATGCGATGGGCATTCGTATTGGTGCAGAAATGACGAGTTTTGAAAACCGGTTTATCCCTTTAAGGGTTAAGGGGGTAAATGCTCCAACAGGCACAATAGGTCAGGGTTCAGATATAAAGCAAAGGAATGTCCATGGTGAAGAATACCTGGAGGAACGATATAAACATCTTGGAGGAAAGAGATGTTTATCTCTCCATCGCTTATTGGCAACTTTACAGGAAGAGAGAGAAGGTAGAGGCCCATGCTACTTTGATACCAAAGGCTTGAGTATCG
>CAJXKT010000085.1 GCA_913055705.1 uncultured bacterium | reverse complement strand
TTCCTCATTTGCAACAATAAACGAGAGTACTCCATTGTCAGGTGCAAGGAATAAGTAATCCTCAGTCTTTAAACAAAGAATTTTCCTGTCACTTCCTACCCCGGGATCAACGACAACTACGTGGATAGTCCCCTTTGGAAAATAAGTATATGAACTGCTAAGGGCATAAGCAGCTTGAAATACATTCTGGGGTTCAATGTTGTGGCTAATATCAATTACGTTTGCTGATGGGTTGATATTAGTAATTACACCCTTCATCACACCCACATATCCACCCTGTAAACCAAAATCAGTTATTAACGTTATTATAGATCGTTTTTTAGGCATACATAAATCCTCTAATTCCTCATAATAAATTTGAAGTTTAAAGTGCCTAAAGTGAGCTAAAGTTGCGGAAACCACGCTAAGCGTAGTAAACAATTTATTTTTAAACACTTTAGTTCACTTTACACTCCCTGCCCGACGGTGTAGTTTGGCGGGTGTGGCAAGCTGAACTGTTACCTATCCAAAGCCTCCAACAATTGGAATATTGGCACCACACCTTGTACACATTCCATCCTTTATTTCAAATGTCTTAACGCCAAAGCCAACCCTTTCAATCAGCATTTCCCCACAACTATGACAATAAGTATTTTCCCACTTATGCCCGGGAACATTCCCCGTATAAACATACTTAAGTCCTTCTTCAACTCCTATCTTTCTTGCAGTCTCTAAAGTAGCGATCGGGGTTGACGGTACATGTGACAGATCAAGATATGGATGAAACCTGCTTATATGCCATGGTGTCTCGTCTCCAAGATTCTGAACTATCCATCCGGCAATTTCATGCAACTCTTCAATGTCGTCATTATAGCCCGGCACAACGTTGGTTATTATCTCCACGTGCATGTCCCATTTTGACTTTGCCCTGATTGCCGCATCCAGGATCGGCCTTACACTCTTTACGTTTGCAACGTCTCTATAGAAACAATGCCTGGAGTCCTGCAGTTCCGCACTTACTTCAATATCAGCCTCTAAAACGTCATGTTGCCTGTTACTGTCAAAACCCTTTATGTCAACCCTGTAAGCATCTAAATACGGTCCGATTGCATCTAATGCTTCCGGTTCAATATAGCCGTTTGTTACAAAGACTGTGTATTGTCCATTCTCCTTTGCTAATTTTGCACCATCAATTGCATACTCTATCCAGATTGTTGGTTCATTATAAGTCCATGAAATCCCACTACACTTATTCTCCAACGAAAGGTTCACCAGTTCATCCGGAGAAATATAGGATGTATCTCTGCCTCCATTATCAGCACGGGAATGAGCTATTTGCCAATTCTGACAATGACTACAACGCATATTACAACCAAGAGAACCTATTGAAAATGTGTAGCTACCGGGATGAAAATGGTATAAGGGTTTCTTTTCGATTGCATCTGCACATGCAGACGATATCCTGCCATAAATCATGGAATAGAGTTTGCCATCAATGTTCTTTCTTACCCCACAGTAACCTAATTTACCGTCTACAATCACACATCTATGCGGACACAGGTAGCAACTAACCTTTTTATCGTCCTCTGAATTATAAAACAGTGCTTCATGTTTCATTCTTACTTATACTCTTCCGTAATCGTCTTCCAGACGTATAATATCATCCTCTCCAAAATACTCACCCTGCTGTATCTCTATAAACGTCAGATCACCATCACCAGTATTGGCCATACGATGTGCGGCCTCCTGAGGTATATCTATGGTGTCCCCTTTCTCTATGTGATTATCCTTACCATCAATGGTCACCACACCCTTTCCCTCAACCACCATCCAGTGTTCTCTTCTCCTGAAGTGTTTCTGGTAACTCAGCCTTTTCCCCGGTAACACGGTTATCCTCTTTACTTTATAAGCAGGTTCGTCCAGCAACACCTCCCACATACCCCATGGAGGATTTGCCATCTTCTCATCTTGTCCTGGTATATTCATTGTCCCCTTACCAAAAAAACAGTCCTTTTAACTCCTCATCTCTTAATTCTTCCCTGCCCGCCGGTCTGTTAGGCGGGAATTATTCAGTATATTACTATCTTGTATATCGCTGTGCAAGAGGCATCCTTCTGCCTGTCCCAAATGCTTTTGAGGTTACCTTGAGCCCCGGAGCCGCCTGCTTTCTCTTATACTCATTTGTATCGACCTTTTTAATAATATCTTTTACAAGCGTTTCATTAAAACCTATCCCTACAATATCATCTATATCCTTTGATTCCTCAACATACGCCCTCAGTACGCCATCCAGGATATCGTATGGAGGTAATGAATCCTGATCTTTCTGGTCCGGTCGCAATTCGGCTGATGGCGGTTTCTCAATAGTATCAATGGGAATTATCTCTTTTTTCCGATTGATGTATTCAGCAATATCATAAACCATGGTCTTTGGAATATCGGATATAACCGCCAGCCCACCACACATATCACCATATAGAGTACAGTAACCAACTGCAAGTTCTGATTTATTACCGGTTGTCAACACAAGGTATCCATATTTATTTGAGATTGCCATAAGTATTTTACCCCTTATCCTTGCCTGCAGATTTTCTTCTGTTACATCAAATGGAAGCCCTGTAAACATATCACTCAAGGTCCTTGTATACGCATTATAGACAGACTTTATAGGGATATTTTCAAAAGCTATTCCAAGTCTTTTGGCAAGCGCCTTTGAATCCTTAACACTACCTTTGGATGAAAAGCCTGACGGCATTGTAACTCCAAGTACTTTACCTTTACCAAGCGCCCTGGCTGCAATTACAGCAGTGACAGCAGAATCTATTCCACCACTCAGGCCTATTACGGCCTTTTTGAATCCACATTTTCTTACATAGTCCCGTGTGCCCAGGACTAATGCATCATAGACCGATTCAATCTCGCCTTCATCAGCGCCGGCTTGAGTTCTCTTTCCAACCGAGCTCGGCTTACTGCCTCCTGCACTTATGTCCGGACCTTTGAACTCAACCATTAATAAATCTTCTTCAAAACTTAAAGCCCTATCTACAATAACCCCTTTTTTATTAATTACCAGGCTGTTTCCATCAAATACCAGATCGTCATTGCCTCCAATCTGATTCACAAAGACAATTGGCACATTGTACTTTTTTGCATGGCTTGTCAGCATCTTCAACCTTTCATCCTGTTTACCAATAGTAAAGGGTGAAGCTGAAATATTTATAATAATCTCTGCCCCCTGCCTTACCATACTTTCAACAGGGTCCTTGTGATGAATCTTTCCCGGCCAAACCACATTTGCACCCCAGGCATCCTCACAAATAGAAATACCAGATTTTCTGCCGGATATCTTTGCTAAAGAAATACTATGAGCCGGCTCAAAGTATCTGTCCTCATCGAATACGTCATATGTAGGCAGTAAAGACTTATAATGCCTGGATACTATTTCCTTATTATTTATGTATGCGGCTGCATTATACAAATTTTTGCCACGCTGGCCCACATTCCTATCAACAAAACCCACAATAGCGGAGATACCTGTAACGTTATTCTTTACCTCTTCCAATGCCTTTAGATTACTGTCTACGAATCCTGAAAGTTCCAGCAAGTCCTTTGGCGGATAACCTACAATACACATCTCAGGGAATACAATCAGATCCGCACCCTTCTTCTTCGCAGTATTTATGAACCTGCATATCTTCTTTACATTCTGTTCAAAGGCGCCTACAGTTGGATTTATCTGAGCCAGGCAAATCTTCATAAATTAATCCCTATATATTTACACTTAATTAATATAAGCATTTAATAGTACAATTCGATACAGAAATCAATAAAATTTGGCAATTATCGTATAAACCTGATATGATGTGAATATGACAATGAGCGAAACCATAAAGATTGATCAAGAACTTGTACACAAGTTAGAAAAAATCCCGGATCCGGGCGAATTAATGGCGGAGTTGTTTCGCATGTTTGGTGAACGCGCCGCTATAGGTACCAGCGGACAATGGACGGGTGTGGCCTTAATTGACATGGTAATTCGGACCGGCATTTCCAAACCCCGTGTTTACACCGTAGATACTTTGCGTCTTTTTCCTGAAACATATGAACTTATCCACGAACTGGAGAAGAAGTATAACATTAATATTGAAAAGGCAACACCTGATTTTGAAGCAGTAAGTAAGATGGTTCGTGAACATGGAGAAATGATCTTTTTTGACAGCAAGGCAAAACAAGAATATTGCTGCAAGATACGCAAAGTGGATCCAAACAATAAGGTTCTGGACACCCTGGATGTCTGGATTACAGGTTTACGGGCAGACCAATCAGACGCCAGGTCTCAAATAAAGCGAATCGAAATTATTCAACACACGCAACAGGACGGAAAGGAACGTCCCCTGCTCAAAGTGACTCCTTTGATTGCATGGACAGAAGAAGATGTAAAGGATTACATCAAAGCCCATAATGTGCCCGTACATAAATTGCTGGAGATAGAAAGGGATGGATGGCACTATTCCTCGCTTGGATGCATTATCTGCACAACACCCATTGGTGCTCACGAAACGCGTCGCGCCGGACGTTGGAGATGGTTTAACCATCAGCTCAAAGATGATCAGAAGGAATGCGGACTACACCTCCTTAGTAAAAAGAAAAGCTAAGTAATAATCAATGTCAACACCAAAGGCCACCAGTATCACTATTTATTATCTTCACTTAACACCTAAGCTTCTCTTTGTCTTATCTCTAACCTGTCTTAATTTTTTACTAATCGTCACCGGATATGCAGCTTTACAATTTAAAGCCTTAAATCTGCCCGGTAATTTAGAGATATTTTTTCTCGCTGTTTTCTGTATTTGCTGAACGGTTGGTATTTTATGTAAGAGTTTACCTTTTTTCATAACAGGCAACAAAAGGGACTTAGTATCAAACTCTTCATCTACCAGGCCAATTATATCTTTTTTAAACATTCCTTTATTATTTAGAAATCGGTAAACCTGTTTCTTTGCCGGACATGTTGACTTGTCTTTACTGAATTTCATTTTTGGCATGGACCTGCCTTCTTTTTCCTGCTCTACCAGTTTATAAACACCGCCGAGTGCCGGGTTGTCTTTTGAGGTAACCATCTCTGTACCCACACCAAAGGAATCAATACATGCACCTTTATCAAGCATCCGAGATATCTTGTACTCATTCAAATCACCGCTTGCAGTAATCTTTACGTGCCCGAGGCCAGCATCGTCAAGAATTTTCCTTACCTTCTTACTTAAAAGCGTGATGTTACCACTGTCCAGTCTGACACCCTTCAGTTTCTTTCCAATCCTTGTGGCCAACTCTGCACCCGTGATTGTATCGTATGTATCAATTAAGAGAATGGTGTTATCAGGAAAAACCTTGTGAAAATCTTCATAAGATTCATATTCGTCATCATAGGCCATAACCCATGAATGGGCTACAGTACCGATGGAAGGTATCCCCAGCTCGTAAGCTGCGAGAACATTGGAGGTCCCTGTACAGCCACCAATAAAACATGCCCTTGCCGCCAGTACCCCTGCCTGCGGACCGTGTGCTCGTCTTGTCCCAAAATCAATTACTTCCCTGCCACCTGCGGCATGTACTACCCTTGACGCCTTGGAAGCAATAAGTGTCTGATAATTTATCATTGAGAGAAGATACGTCTCAATTATCTGTGCCTCAATAAGTGCGGCTGATATCCTTATAATGGGTTCATTGCCAAAGATAATTGTACCTTCAGGAACGGCATAGACACCTCCGCTGAAACGAAAATTGCGAAGGTAATCAAAGAATCCCCTGCTCACGTCCTTGAAAGCCGGAAGGTCCTTCAGGTATTTCAAATACTCACCCGTAAATCTTAGTTCCCTCAGATAGTGGATAGCCTGCTCCAGACCCGCAGCAATGAGATATGTACGTTTCTCAGGTAAGTTTCTGACAAATAATTCAAAAGTAGATTTATGATTCTTCCCACATTCAAAATAACCTGCGATCATAGTTAACTGATAGAGGTCAGTGGCAAGGCACAAATTTGTATCATTTAAGAAAAGCGGTTTTGGTTGTTTTGAAGGCATGTTAATTACTGCTTTCCATATAATTTATGGCTAAAGTGCTTAATTTTTTATAGCTTATTACAAAAACTTTGTAAACTTGTTTTTTGGATCATGTAATTTTATCTACAGTTATAAGAAAAAAACTGTTTTGTAGATTTATTTATGGTAAACTCTGCAAAACAGAAATATAAAATTTCATAATATTCTAAATGCTTAAATCAGAAGACTTTGCACAGGAATTAATAAACAGCGGTTACGATTTCTTCACAGGTACTCCATGTACTATTATTGGTAATCTGATTGCAACCCTTACAGAGAGACCAGACATTACATATATACCTGCCGTAAGAGAAGATGCTGCGGTTGGTGTTGCGGGCGGAGCATATATGGCGGGGAAGATACCCGTAGTATTAATGCAAAATTCCGGACTGGGACAATGCCTGAACGCCCTTACTTCTCTAAACCTCATATACAAACTTCCCTGCTTATTAATAGTCACGTGGCGTGGCTTTGGGAATAAGGACGCACCCGAACACCTGGTGATGGGCAGGATATGTGAGAAACTTCTCGATACTATCGGCATTGCACACCACACCTTTAATCCGGACAATATCAAAGTTCTCATAAATATGTCATATAAATTGATTACTGAAAATAACGAACCTCTGGCCCTTTTTCTTAAAGAAGGAGTAATTGATTGAATTATAGAGAAGTGATAACAATAATAGCGGAATTACTTAAAGGTCAGTTGGTTGTCTGTGCTAATGGCTTTATAAGCAGAGAAACCTTTACGATTAGTGACAGGACTGAAAACTTTTACATGATAGGGTCTATGGGACTGGCCTCATCAATCGGCCTGGGGGTGGCATTAAGCAAACCATCAAGAAAAGTAATAATACTGGATGGCGATGGAAATCTGCTGATGAATCTTGGCTCTTTACCGATGATAGGTTCTCTCCAACCCAAAAATCTTTTGCATATTGTACTGGACAATGAAGTTTACGCATCAACAGGAAATCAACCGACTATCTCTAACGTAATCGAACTTGAAGATATTGCAAAGTCGGCTAAGTATGCTTATATTAAAAAGGTGACAACTGATGAGGAACTGAGAAGAGAGGTAGTACATATTCTTGAAAATGACGGCCCATCATTTCTTCTCGTAAAAATATCTGACAAGGAAGAACAGAGAGAGATCGGAAGGGTAACCCATAGCCCCGAAGAAATCAAAGAGAGGTTTATGTCGGCTATCGCTGAGATTACAGAGTGAATACAAAGAATCATTCGCAGAGTGTGATTGAATATCACGAGAGAACAAAACACCTCCCGAATCGTCCGGCAAACTCATCAGGTTATCTTGATTGGGCTAACGAGCCAAATTCTTTTAGAAGTTATGAGACTCACTTCTCCGTCTCCATTTGCTCCTTGCTTGCAGCATTTACTATCTCACAATTCTCATCGATTTCTTTCTTATTTAACATGCCAATTATAAATGAGTCAACAAAAGGAAGTGAATTTACATATTTAACCGCTTTCTCTGCATCATTTCTCAATAAACCTTCTGCTATTACCTTCATTCCCACAATCCCCTTGGACTGAGAGTGTATGTGCTTAAGCGTATCTGTAACCTCCTTATGCGCATCCTCCGGTATAGGCTGAATATTGGCTTTGGGGCGAATAAGGGATTTAACCCTTGTAGGGAGGAACTTCGCACATTTCTTCAGCCAGTGAACTGACGCCATCTGGTCATACATCCCGAGGCACCCGGTATCCATATTGAGACCTGCATAATTTACCCTTGCCCAAACCAGGTCCATCTCTGGCATTTCCAGGATAGATTTCAGTGCGCCTAAACCGTGTGAAGATAGTCCTACAGCACGAACCTTCCCTTCTTTTTTAAGTTTTGCCATTGCATTAAAGGCACCTGATCTCATTTGTAATTCTGTATCCGTCCTCACACCGTGAAGCAGGCATACATCAACGTAATCAATATTTAAGTCTTTAAGTGTAATATTGAAGTCTCTGATCGTCTCCTTCTCATTAGCCGCCGAAAATTTTGTCGTCAATACAACATCCTTACGGCCAACCTGTTTCAATGCCTCTTTGATATGAGGATAAGTATTGTACTGAAATGCAGTATCCCAAAGATTAATGCCACGATCCAGGGCGTAAAGGAGAAGCCTTGCCAATTCATTCTTATCCATTAATGCCTGAGCACAGTGACCAGACGGAAGTCCGGTTCCAGTTCCTATCCCAAGACGTGAAACCTCAATACCAGTTTTTCCAAGCTCAACTCTTTTCATAACCAGAGAATAACATAATACAGTTA
>CAJXKT010000084.1 GCA_913055705.1 uncultured bacterium | reverse complement strand
GACGTTGTAGATCGGCTTCATGCCCCTGTGATAGGCGTCTTTGAAGACATCTATGAGCCGTCCCTCCTCGGCTTCACCCGCGAACAGTGTAATACCCATTCCTGTAGCCTCTTTCAGTTCGTCTGGAAGTTCAGGCAACATGGCAATACAGCCGCTTGTATGGAATCCGCCTATTGCAACCTGAATGTTTTCATCAAGGAGCTGTCTGGCAATGTCCATGGCACGTGGAAATTGATTTGACTGGACGCCTACGAAAAAGACAACTCCACATCCGCCGCCATTCTTAAACCTGCGAATAATGTCCGCAACAGGTATGACGGTATTCATCTCGTCATAAGCGTTAATAACAAACTCGACATCACTGCCAAGGGCACTCCGCTCCGCAGCATCTCGCGTCAAGCCATTTATGCAGGCAAGTGTGTTCGATGGAATCCATGACTTTAGCCACTGGATAACATATCCATCATCGTCGTAATGAGATGGCTTGATCAACTCAACGAAGAACTTTGTTTTGGTATTATCTTTCATGTGAATTTGTTCACTAATATATACACTGGATGAGCTGACTGGAGATTGTTTTTAAAATAGCTTATTTCTTGCGATGTTTTATTGCGACTCTATTTATGGCATTTAAATATGCTTTTGCGCTTGCTTCTATTGTATCTGTACTCACAGCACGGCCTCTATAGTTCTTGCCTTTAACTTTTACTTCTACGCTGGCTTCTCCCAGGGCATCCTTTCCACTCGTTACCGATCTGATACTATAATCTAGGAGTGTTCCTTTTATCCCGGTCAGTAGATCGATTGTTTTAAAAATGGCATCAATTGGTCCGTCACCTTTTGTTGAATCGTCTAAAATTTTGTTCTTGCCTACACGGAGTCGTACACTGGCAGTTGGTACCGGGCCGCAATTTATACTTAAATTATCAAGTTCGTAAACGTGCGGGACTTCTGATTTTTCATCCTGAATTAGTGCTTCTATATCCTGATCATAGATTTCTTTTTTCTTGTCAGCCAGGAGTTTAAATTGCCGGAACGTGTGTTCAAGTTCTTTATCAGGCAGTTCATAACCGAGCGCCTTGACACGTTTCTTGAATGCGTGTCTGCCGGAAAGCTTACCAAGGACGATTTTGGTTCTTGGCAGGCCAACTTCTTCCGGCTTCATGATTTCATATGTCGTACTTTCTTTCAAAACTCCATCCTGATGTACACCTGATTCGTGTGCAAATGCGTTTTTACCTACTATCGCCTTGTTCCTCTGTACACGTAATCCGGTTAAACCGCTGACGATATTGCTTGTGGCTATTATTTCATTTGTCTTTACGCGCGTGGTATGCCCAAAGAAATCCTTTCTTGTCTTAAGCGTCATAACAATCTCTTCGAGTGACGCATTACCTGCCCTTTCTCCGATTCCGTTTACGGTGCATTCCACCTGAGTGGCGCCTGCCTTTACGGCTGCAAGTGAATTAGCAACTGCCAGACCAAGATCGTTATGACAGTGAACACTTATATCGGCTTTCTTAATATTCTTTACATTATCTTTCAGGTTTTTTATTAAGGACGCATATTGCTCCGGTACCGCATACCCTACAGTATCCGGAATGTTAACAGTTGTTGCCCCTGCAGCTATTACGGCCTCTACAACTTCTACAAGAAAATCCGGTTCAGTCCTTGACGCATCTTCAGGAGAGAATTCTACATCGTCAACATATTTTCTAGCTCGTTTTATACCTTTTACGGCAGTCTTTATGATTTCTTCCTTTGCCTTAATCAGTTTAAATTTTCGGTGAATTTTCGATGTTGCAAGAAACACATGAATCCTGGGCGATTTGGCCGATTTTAAAGCCTTTGCCGCGCAATCGATATCCTTGTCAACTGCCCGTGCGAGAGCACAAATACTTACATCACGTATCTCCTTTGCAATATTACTTACAGACTTGAAATCACCCTCCGATGTTATTGGAAATCCAGCTTCCATTACGTCAACGTTCAGAATGGAGAGTTGTCTTGCTATCTGCAGCTTTTCATTCTGGCCCAGACTTGCACCCGGAGATTGCTCTCCATCTCTTAAAGTAGTATCGAATATTCTGATTTTTGACATAAAAACCTTTTTCTGTTAAAAAAGCACGAATGTAGGGGCGTAAAGTTCTTGGCGCCGTTTGTCCGGGGATTGCTATACGCCCCTACTTAATTTATTTTGATTGAATCCATTTCATGAGTTTGCGCAATCTTGCACCGACCTTTTCCAGCTGATGATTCTTGTCTTTTGCGACAAGCGCATTAAACTTTGGACGGCCTTCCTTGTTTTCGAGAATCCATTCTTTGGCAAAACTGCCATCTTGTATCTCAGAAAGGATTTTCTTCATCTCTTTCTTTGTGTCTTCATTGATTATTCTTGGTCCTCTTGTCACGTCTCCAAACTCAGCAGTATTGCTGATGGAATGTCTCATGTATGTCAGACCACCCTGGTAGAAAAGATCGACTATGAGTTTCAGCTCATGCATACATTCAAAATATGCCAGTTCCGGCTGGTATCCTGCTTCGACGAGGGTCTCAAATCCGGCCTTGACTAAAGCAGAAGCCCCGCCGCACAATACAGCCTGTTCACCAAAGAGGTCTGTTTCAGTTTCCTCTGCAAAGGTTGTTTCCAGAACACCTCCTCTTCCACCCCCAATACCACTTGCATACGCCAGGGCAACCTCTTCTGCCTTCTTTGAAGGATTTTGCTGGATGGCCATTAAACACGGCACGCCTCCGCCTTTAACATATTCACTTCTTACCAGGTGTCCCGGTCCCTTCGGGGCAACCATGATTACGTCAACATCTTTTGGGGGAACAACCTGGCCAAAATGGATATTGAAGCCGTGAGAGAATAGAAGTGTTTTACCTTTTTTCAAATGAGGCTTAATCTCCTTTTCATAAACACCTGCCTGTACTTCGTCGGGTATCAGTAATGATATAAGATCACCCTGTTGTGTTGCCTTATCGGCGGACACAGGTTTAAAACCGTGCTCAACTGCTAAATTATAATTTGGAGACCCCTTCCTCTGCCCGACTATAACATTAAAGCCGCTGTCACGAAGGTTTTGCGCATGAGCATGCCCCTGGCTGCCATAGCCGATTATTGAAATCTTCTTATCTTTCAGTGTTTTGAGATTAGCATCTTTATCAGTATAGATCTTTGCCATGTTATTCCTTTCTGTAATTGATGTAGTAACCTTTTTTTTACGAATTAATTCAACTGTTCTCTATTATTTTACCATCCTTCATAACAATCTTGCTTCCGACTATCGTTAGTATTGCTTTGCCTTGAAGCTTCCAACCGTTAAATGGGCAGTTTCTTGCTTTCGAAAAAAATTTATCTACATCAACTTTCCATTTTTTTTTCATATCAATTACCGTTATGTCGGCTTTGGTTCCTGGTGTTAAGCAGCCAACACCAAATTTATCTAATCCAAAAATTTTAGCCGGCAAAATAGTCATTTTCTCAATTGCCTGTTGTAGTGTTAAAATACCCGGACTAACCAGGTATGATAATACCAGGCCTAAAGTTGTTTCCAGGCCGATAAGTCCGAAAGGAGCTTTATTATAAGGCAAACTCTTCTCTTTTACTGAATGCGGTGCGTGGTCGCTCGCAATAATATCAATAGTACCATCTGCTAATCCACGCCTTACCGCCTCAACATCCTCCTTTGACCTTAGCGGAGGGTTAACTTTAGCATTAGTGCCAATTTCCTTTACTGCTTCCTCACTTAACAAAAGATGATGTGGTGTTGCCTCTGCTGTTACATTCACGCCTCGTTCTTTTGCCTTGGCAATTTCATTCACAGATTGAGCAAGGCTGACGTGTGAAATGTGTATTCTTGCCCCAGCCTTTTCTGCCAACTCAATATCACGCATAACAAAACGGCCTTCAGCCGTATACGGTGGATTCGCAACAATATCAGGAGATTTTCGTTTGCCTTTCTCTTTTTGTCTCCTGCGGTATAGATCAGATTCTTCACAATGTGGATTAACTAAAATATCGTACTCTCTTCCTTTTTTAAGCGCATTAAACATTAATCTGTCTCCGGCGACAGGGTGTCCATCATCAGAGATTGCCCTGGCTCCGGCAAACTTTAAATTTTCAACATCAACTAACCTATACCCATTCAACCCCATCGTAGTAGCTGATTTTGAATAATAATTAACTATGCTCTCTTTTTTAGCAATTTTTAAAAGCTGAATAAGGCGTGATGGAGTATCAACCGGAGGACACGTGTTTGGCTCTGCCACCACAGTAGTAAAACCGCCTGCCGCCGCCGCCCGCGAACCGGTATAAATATCTTCCTTATACTCTTGCCCCGGCTGCCGGAGATGAACGTGTACATCTACAAGGCCGGGAACTACTAATTTATCTTTAGCATCTATGACCAGAGCATTTTTATCATCGATGTTTTTACTAATCTTCTTAATTCTGGAGCTATCAATCAAAACATCAAACACTCCTGCCTTTTTATTTGCGATATCAAAAACATTTCCGTTTTTGATTAAAATCTTTTTATAATTAACCATTGTCGGGATTGTCTCGGTTTTCTCTGCACACTGTATCAAGTAATCCTATTTCGGTCCGCGGTTCATGGCAATCCTGCCGGTACGCGCAACCTCCTTTATGCCGTATGGCCGAAGCAGATTTAATACTGCTTCAAGCCTGTCTTCAGGGCCTGATATTTCGACGATCATGTCTTTTTGTCCAACATCTATTATTTTTCCTCTAAAGACATCTACCAGCTCTATGATTTCATTTCTTTTCCCGGGAAGTGCACTTACCTTGATAAGTATCAGGTTTCGTTCAACATAATCAGTTCCCGTATAATCTGTTACTTTGATTGTATCTACAACTTTACCCAATTGTTTTCGAACCTGTTCAAGTATTGAATCATCACCACTAACGACAATGGTCATTCTGGATATATTCGTGTCTTCAGTTTCTCCAACGGCCAGGCTTTCAATATTAAACCCCCGACCACTGAATAAACCAGTGATGCGTGACAGTACACCGACCTTGTTCTCAACCAGGACAGATATTACATGTTTCATAATAAATTAGCTCCTTTCAGCCTGCCTGTATGACATCACAGGATGACGCAAACAGGAAAAAACTTGATAGTAATTTTAATCGCCTGTCTTTATGAACTTTGTGAAATCTTAGCTTAGTTCTTCGATAGACTGAGCAGCATTCATGGCCGCATTATATATCAGTTTTAACGGGAGCCCTTTTTTATCTGCAATCTTTCTGCAATTCTCATGCTCGGGTGTGATATTTTTAATGCATCCGTTAAGCGTGCCTATCTTGACTTTAATCATGCCATATTCAGTTTTTACGTCAACAAATTTCCTGTATAACTTCTTACGGTTTACCTTATACTTTCTGATACCAAATGTTGTAGACTGATCGAATATTATCCTCTCCACTTTAGACAGGTGCACATCATCTACAATAATGCTGATGAGAGTTCCGGGGCGAGACTTCTTCATTTGCACCGGTGTTATATATCCATCCAGCGCTCCAGCGTCTAATACCTTTTCCAGTAAGTAACCAAAATGTTCTCCAGGCATATCATCGATGTTTGTCTCTACCATCCAGACTTCATCTTGTTCACTCACTGTGATTGTTTCGCCGATCATTACCCTCAAGAGATTTGGAATCTGTGGGATTTCATGATTGCCGGCACCATATCCGGTTTGTAACAGTGAAATCTCCGGGCACATTTCTACGTTTATGCCTAACGTGGTAAGAATCGCAGCTCCGGTAGGAGTTGTAAGCTCACGTTGTATGTTCGTACCTATCACGTGATGTCCCTTTAATAGTTCCACAGTTGCCGGTGCAGGGATTGGAAACTGTCCGTGATTGCATTTTACAAACCCGGTACCAGTCCGTATCGGTGAAAAGTATATCTTTTCAATCTTAAGGTCATGGATGGCAATTACGGCTCCTACTATATCTATAATTGAATCGACTGCGCCAACTTCGTGAAAATGAACTTCTTCCGGAGAAGTGTTATGTATCTTTGCTTCTGCCTTTGCCAGGTTTTCAAAGATTTTGATGCTGTCTCTTTTTACACCCTCTCCCAGCGTACTTTCATTAATAATCCCGGATATAATCTTGAGGGTTCTCTTCCTGTTATGTTCATTGTCTATTTTGTCCTCTTTGATTAATACGTCAAACTTTGTTCCCGTAATTTGAGACCGAAGCACTTTTTTCGAATCAAGCTCATAGTTGCTTATGCCAAGTTTCTTGAGTTCTTCGGTAAGCTTTTCCCGGTTAAATCCAGCATCTATCAGGGATCCCAAAATCATATCACCACTGGCGCCGGAGAAACAATCAAAATACGCGATCTTCATAAGAATATTTTTATTTAAAATATATTACAAGTTCTTTTGTTGCATAAAGTTATTGCGACAATCAATTCAAAAATATTAGCACACGTATTTTATAGAGTCAAACAAAAACCAATTTCCTTTCCAGTGACATATTCTGTGGGTAGCATATAGTTAATACGGATGTTTTATGGCTTGACACACTTGTTCAAAGCCTTACGAAGCTGGAGGACAGGGCATTTACTAAATATTTGAGTAGATGGAAGAAACTCCAGAGTAGGTTTTGATAGTACTGATGGGTGTTTAAAGAACGTGTAGTTCGCTGACCTTGCGAAAATGGTGGCCATAAACCGCAAGTGTAACGGCCAGTGGAAATAATTCGCGACGATGAAGAGTCGTCCAGAACAAGAGGTGCCAGAATTGGCCGCGTTCCTTGCCCAGAATACCGAGGTGGTAGATGGAAGCAATTAATCCCAAGATATGGTCTAATGTAATTTTACCCTTAATTTTTGGTGCCTTATATTCTTTAAAGAATGTCTTAATACGCTTATAATAATTTTCGGGGGAATATATGTGTCTTAATATTTTCTTGTATCCCTCTCGAAACATGTCAGCGTCCATGTTGTTAGGAATAATATTTGTTGAACCATCTGCATTGTCCCCTGTCATTCGTCCGAGCAGTCGACCCTCTTTTTTCAGACGTTCGTACAGTCTTGTTCCGGTTGGAGCCTGAAGCAGGCCTACCATTGCCGTTACGATTCCGGTTTTCTGGATAAAATCAATCTGTCTCTGGAAGATGGATGGCGTATCACTGTCAAAGCCTACAATGAAGCCTGCTTGTACTTGCATTCCGGCTCTTTGAATTATCCGCACATCTTCGGCTAAGTCACGGTCTTTGTTCTGCGATTTGCCACATTCTTCCAGACCGTCCGTATCAGGTGTTTCGATTCCGACAAAGACTGTGTTAAACCCAGCTTCGAACATCATCTGCATTAATGCCTCGTCTTTGGCCAGGTTGATGGAGACTTCAGTGTTAAACGTTATCGATTCATGATTTTTTTGCCATTTAATTAATTCCGGCAGCAGTTCCTTTTTCAGGCTTCTTCTGTTCCCGATAAGATTGTCATCAACGAAGAATATGTTTCCACGCCACCCCAAATTATAGAAAGTATCCAGCTCGGCAATGATCTGTTCGGTATTCTTAGTGCGTGTGCGGCGTCCAAACAACGCAGTTACGTCACAAAACTCGCATTGATACGGACAACCACGGGTGTACTGTATAACCATCGAGGCGTACTTACTCATATTGGCCAGTTTCCACAGTGGGGCAGGAGTTTCACGAATGTCAGCAAACTCATGTGTTTTATATACCGGCTTGGCACAACCGTTTTCCAGGTCTTCCAGAAAGGGAGGCAATGTTATCTCTGCTTCGTTGAGTACAAAATGGTCGACATCCTTAAAGTGTTCATGTTCACTCGTAAACAACGGACCTCCGGCAACAATCTTGATGCCTGCTTCTTTGCACCTTCTGATAAGTTGATGAGCAGATTTTTGCTGAACGACCATGCTGCTGAAAAATGCGTAATCCGCCCATTTCAAATCTTTATCCGTGAGTTTTGTTGTATTGACATCCACTAAGCGTTTTGCCCATTCTTTCGGCAGCATTGTGGCAATTGTCAGTAGTCCAAGTGGTGGAAAGGTGGCTTTTTTGCGTATAAACTTAAGTGCGTGCTTGAAGCTCCAGAATGTATCCGGAAATTCAGGATATATTAATAATGCATTCATAATGTCTGTTTTTCGCTAATATTTCTATGCTGCTAAGGACAGCAAGAAAAAGATACTGTCTTCAAAAGCATATAACACATGATTTTATAACATTCATACGTAATGTCAAAGATAAATATCTTAAATTATAGATATCCTTTACCTTTGATGGTTAGGTAGAAATGGGTAGCGGATTCATACATCTCTCTAACCCCAGTCCTTATACGATTCTGCAGTTCTGTTAAATAC
>CAJXKT010000083.1 GCA_913055705.1 uncultured bacterium | reverse complement strand
GTAATGATTTTATTGAGGTTGAGACGCCGTTCCTGACCAAGAGCACACCGGAAGGCGCCAGAGACTATCTTGTCCCGAGCAGGATAAACAGGGGGCAATTCTACGCACTGCCGCAATCCCCCCAGCTCTTTAAACAGATATTGATGGTTTCAGGCTTCGACAGGTATTTTCAGGTAGTCAAGTGTTTCAGGGATGAGGACCTTCGTGCACAGCGTCAGCCTGAATTCACACAGCTCGATCTGGAGATGTCATTCGTCAGGGAAGATGATGTTATAAATATCATAGAAGGATTGATGGTGGAGGTGTTTAAAACAGTACTTGGTAAAGAAATATCTGCTCCTTTCAAGCGGCTTTCGTATCGTGATGCCATGAATCTATACGGGTGCGATGCCCCGGATTTGAGGTTTGAAATGACAATAAAGGAAATAACAGACATAGCGAAAAAATCTGACTTCAAGGTATTTAAAAGCGTAGCTGAATCCGGGGGTCAGGTTAGAGGTATCAATGCCACAGGCTGTGCAAAGCTTTCGAGAAAAGAGATAGACGAACTTACAACCTTCGTCAACCAATTCGGGGCCAAGGGACTGGCATGGTTTAAGGTTGACGAAAACGGGCTTACTTCTCAGATTGCAAAGTTCTTTGCCGATGAACTTCAATCGGAAATAGTAAAACGTTTCAGTGCCAAACCCGGTGATCTGCTCCTGTTTGTTGCTGACAAGGAAAGTGTGGTTTCACAGGCGCTTTCACAACTACGGATTAATATTGCTAAAACCAATGGTTTAATTAATGAAGATGAATTTAATCTTTCATGGGTTGTTGATTTTCCTTTATTTGAATATAACGAGGAGATGGACAGATACGATTCCCTTCATCATCCGTTCACATCACCGCATCCGGACGATCTGGAGTTTCTTGAAGAACGTCCGCTTGATGTCAGGGCAAGGGCTTACGACATAGTGCTGAATGGGGTTGAATTGGGCGGTGGTAGCATAAGAATACACCGGCAGGATGTGCAAAGGAAGATATTCAAGCTGCTTAATATTGATGAGGCTACTGCACAGGAGAGATTTGGATTCCTGCTCGAAGCTCTTAAATACGGCGCACCGCCGCATGGGGGCATAGCTCTGGGACTTGACCGGATGGTAACCATATTATTAGGGCTTGATGATATAAGGGAAGTTATTGCATTCCCGAAAACACAGAAGGCGACGTGCTTAATGGTTGATGCTCCTTCAGACGTGGATGAAAAACAGCTAAAAGATCTCGGCCTGTCACTTCAAAAACCGGACTAGGCTTTCAGAGGTAAATATCAGTGTCCTCATCAGATCTAGACAAATCTATACAATACATCAAGGGAGTAGGACCCAAAAGAGCTCAGACGCTTGGCAGGCTGGGCATTCATACCGTACGAGACATTCTATATTACTTTCCCCGCACACATCAGGATAGATCCAGAGTAGACGAAATTTCCAATTTGACAGATGGTGACACTACAATGGTGAAGGGTATTGTCTTCAATATCAAGTCATACAAGACCAGAGGGTGGAAGAATGTTTTTGAGATATCAATTGGGGACGGGGCAGGCATTCTACAGGTTAAGTGGTTTAACCGGCCCTATCAAAGTGATATGTTTCAGGTTGATGATCATGTATTCTTATATGGTAAAGTTTCTTTATATAAGCAGTCACTCCAGATGGTGAATCCTGAATTCGAGATAGTCACAGAGGAAGATGGCTCAGCCAGGAGTGTGGGAATAATACCCGTTTATCCACTTACAGAGGACGTCAGGCAAACCAGTTTTCGCAAACTTGTGAAAACGGTTGTTGACGGGCAATATCAAAAGGTTGAAGAGATATTTACGGATGATATTATCAAGAAGCATAAGTTTGTGCCAATTACCTTTGCAATAAAGAATATTCACTTTCCGGATTCCTTAGACAGCCTGGAAGAATCCAGAAGAAGGCTGAAGTATGAAGAGTTCTTTCTGTTTGAGACGGCGATGGCACTTCGTAAGCGTAGTATAAAAGAGGTCAATGGAAACAAATTCAAAATAGGGGCAAATGTTGAAAATCATATATACAAGCTCTTTCCATTCAAGCTTACGAACAGCCAGAAGGAAGTTATCGGGGAGATACATGAAGATATGTGCAGTGTGAGGCCAATGAATCGTCTTCTGCAGGGGGACGTTGGCTCCGGTAAGACTGCCGTGGCTGTTTATGCACTTTTTGTCGCCATTGCCAATGGTTTTCAAACAGCCTTTATGGCTCCTACAGAAATCCTTGCCGAACAGCACTATCGTACGCTGGGAGCCATGCTCTTGCAAGCCGAGGTAAAAATACTGTTCCTCACAGGGGGAGGTAAGGCAAAGATACGGAAGGAAAATATTGAGCGTATAAAACAGGGTGAAATTGATCTTGTCATTGGCACACATGCCCTGATCCAGGAGGACGTGGAATTTAAAAAGCTGGGGTTGATAGTGATTGACGAGCAGCACAAGTTTGGCGTAATGCAGCGTACAAGACTTAGGCAAAAGGCACACAAGCTGCAGCCGGACGTACTTGTCATGACGGCAACCCCTATACCCAGGAGTCTTTCTTTAACGGTCTTTGGTGATCTTGATATTTCTACCATTGACGAACTGCCTCCCGGCCGTACACCGGTGGAGACATATCGTGTAACCGCAAAGAAAGAAAACGATGCTTACGGGTTCATTCGTAAAGAGGTAGAGAAGGGGAGGCAGGCATTTGTTGTATTCCCGCTTGTGGATGAATCTGAGAAACTCGACCTCAAGTCTGCAACTGTAGAAGCGGAGAGGCTCAGGGATGAAGTATTCACCGGACTAAATGTAGGGCTATTGCACGGTCAGATGAAATCAGACATGAAGGATTTGATCATGACTGATTTTATTAATCATAAATATGATATTCTTGTTTCTACAATTGTTATCGAGGTGGGAATTGATGTGCCGAATGCAACCGTGATGGCGATTGAGCATGCTGATCGTTTTGGTCTCGCTCAACTTCATCAGCTCCGTGGCCGGATAGGGCGTAGTTCATACCAATCATACTGCCTGCTATTTGGTACACCCAAAAGCCTCGAATCTCGTCAGAGGATCAAAACCATGCTGGCAACAAACGATGGATTTAAGATTGCGGAAGAAGACTTGAGGCTCAGGGGGCCGGGGGAGTTCTTCGGGACAAGACAGCACGGTCTGCCCGAATTCAAGATAGGAGACATTATCAACGACTATGCAATTTTAAAGATGGCACGAGACGATGCATTTAAACTTGTGAAAGAAGGTCATAAATCTGAGAATCCAAAAAAACAGATGCTGCTGAAAAGGATTACGGAAAGTTTTAAAGATAAGCTTGACTTGATGAATACGGGTTAAATTCAACGCTCCCCGGACAAAAGGTGCCGAGGACAAGGAGAGCGGAGAGTAAGACAGAAAATAATAGTCGCCATTTACTACCTGAAAAAGGCTGATTTGTGAGTGTGAAATAGGCAAAAATTTCCTGATTAGGGTAATTCGGAGAGGCGTTATGTTAAGAAACGGAGATGTTCTAAGGTGAGCAGAAACGGTGAATCGGCGAGAAGGTGATTTGATATTCTGGATTTGCGATTTAGGAATAACTAATGGTGAACAGTATCCTGTTTTTTGTTTCAGTGTCTTCCCGTAGTAAACAATTCTTTTACTCCAAGGAAAACATCCTCCGGCAGGATTGATGACATACATATTGGATCACCGCATGTTCTTTTCCTGCACGGACTGCATGGTACATCCTTTTTTATTACTATTGCCTTGCCGTTGTACGGACCATAGATTTCAGGGTCTTTCGGCCCGTAAATTCCTACAACCGGAATGTCCAGGGTGGAAGCAATATGTAGAGGGCCGGTATCTCCGCCAATAAAGAGACTGGCACGTTTTATAAGTTCTATGAGTTGTTTGATGGACTTGGTCTCGCATGCAGGAATCGCCTCGTGTTTCATTTTCTTCAATATCTCTTTGACTACACCGAATTCATACGGTCCCCATGTAAAGACCACGTTGGCCTCATAAGTATCCAGTATCATATCGCCAAGTAAAGCATAGTTTAAAGGAGGCCATTGTTTGTATGAGCCGAACTTGCTTGTACCGGGATGAATAATAATTATAGGGAGACAGGGATTAATGCTTGTAGTGATGAATTTAGAGATGTATTTCTTGTCCAGCTTGAAGACGGGAAGCTTTGACCTTTGAAATCCGTTCTCAATACCAAGTTCTTTCAGCAGAAATAGATTTTTGTCTATCCTGTGCATCTTCTTTTCCGGTGGAAACGCCTGATATTGAGTTGTTAAATAATTTAATTCCCGGCAGTAACCTTTTCCAAATCCTACCTTTTTTTCTGAGCCCGTTATCAGGTTCATTATCCCACTCTTGAGGTTGCCTTGAAAGTCAATGATCAGATCATAATGTTCCCTTCGAAGTCTCTTGTAAAAGGAATAAATTTCAGACAATGTATTAAAGGTTTTATTAATCTTCAGTATTGTCCTTTGCCACTTCTTTCTAGGAAATACTATAACGTCATCAATATCAGGGTGACCTGTCAGGACGTCACTTGCCTTGTCCTCTACCAACCATGCTATTTTCGACAACGGGAAATGAGAGCGTAACAGCCTGAGTGCGGGGAGTACGTGGACTACATCTCCTATTGCGCTGAGGCGGATAATCAATATCTTTTCCGGCTTTTTAGTTATTAGTATACCCATGGTCGTTATTTTACAGATTTTCAGTCATGAATGGAAATGTTTACTGAAATTAATTCAGTACAAGCCTTTGTTTGTCATTATACTTTTCTCTGCGCCCTTTGCGGTAAATTGTAGCGAACTTTTTTGACATAGCAATTACTCTTTAGTATAATCCTTCAACAATGAAGAAAGTGGAACTACCTGCTTATTTTTCAACTTTGACTAGAGGGAAAGCAACCTTATATATCAAAAAGGAGTATGAACACAGGTTGTCAGCAGAAGATATTGATATGCTATTTAACCTGCACAAGGATACTGATAAATTAAAGGTCTCTTACCACGGGAGAACACCCTGTAAAATACTCATAATGGAGAGTCTTAATAATGAAAGTTTTGTAGTGAGAGAATACTGGCATGGCGGATTATTTGGAAAGATACTCAGGGATATTTTCTGGGACAGCCTGCGTCCTTTAAGGGAGTTGTCAATATGTGAGGCTGCCGGCAAGAGCGGTATTAAGACCTCAGAGGTAATTGCAATTGCTAAGAATAGAATTCTGGGGCCTGTTTATAAATGCCGGTTGGTTTCAAAGGAGATAACTGGTGCCATAGATTTAATGGAGTTGCTGTTTAACCCTGAAGAAAATAAGTTAGTTGAACGAAAGAGACAAATCATTAATAAGACGGCAAGGGCAGTAAAAGAGATGCACGATGCCGGTATTTATCACGCTGATCTGCACCTGAAAAATATTCTCGTCCAATCTGCTGCCGGTGGGAAAGATAATGTGTATATAATAGATTTAGATAAATCCAGGCAGTATGAAAAGATTAACTTCCATCAAAGAGTGAAGAACATAATGCGTCTGGACAGGTCAGTTGAAAAAATGATAAGAAACAATAAGGATGTTTTTGGTCAAAGATTTCCGTTTCCCATATCTAAAACTGATAAATTCAGGTTTTTGGCGGAATATATTAAAACAGATAATAAATCAGAAAGACCACTTAGATATTACCTTCAGTCATATAAGACATCCCATAATCTACATAGGTTTTGGTGGAGTGTGGGAGGTTTTGGAAAGTGATATTAACTGCGAACTAAATCGCGAGGGACGAAAGACGAAGGGCGTTTAACGAACAAACAGTAAGCGAAGGGAGACTTGTTTGTGATTATATCATACATCGTTGGGATTATTATTTCATACTTGATCGGGGGTATTCCTTTTGGTTATTTGATAGCCGTTATAAAGGGAATAGATATCCGGACAGAGGGTAGTGGAAATATAGGCGCTACAAATGTAGGTAGAGTACTTGGGAAAAAGTATGGACTAATAATATTTATCCTGGACATGCTTAAGGGATTTATAGTTGTGTTCTTCATTCCGGCGCTTGTCAGCAGTGCGGTAAATATCCCAACGACGACTGACAACCTGCTGGTGGTTCTCTGCGGTTTCTGTGCGGTACTGGGTCACGCCTTTCCCGTATATTTGAAGTTTAAGGGTGGTAAGGCTGTTGCTACAAGCTTTGGAGTGTTTATATGGTTGGTGCCCATATCTATAGGTATAGCATTTGGTGTCTGGCTTCTAACCGTAATAGTAACACGTTATGTTTCTCTGGGCTCAATGATTGGGTCTCTATCCCTTGTAGGTGTCATTGTGATAGTTGTAGATTCTCCTTTTGGAGATAATATCTGCCTTACGGCAATGTCTGTCGCAGTTGCTATTCTCATCATTGCAAGGCACACATCAAATATACAGAGAATTATTGCAGGAACAGAAAAAAAGGTTTTCTCAAAAGAAGACAGTTAAGAAATATGGTATTGGGGTGTGTACATGTATTAAAGATTTGTTAAGATGAAAGCCAGCGTGCGGCGTCTTTTGCCCAGTAAGTGAGTATGATGTCTGCACCTGCCCTTTTAATGCTCATCAGTGTCTCCAGAGCAACAGCCTTCTCATCCAGCCATCCTTTTTCATGAGCAGCCTTTACCATAGAATATTCACCACTCACGTTATAAGCAGCTACAGGATATCCAAATTGATCTTTTATAAGCCTTATTATATCTAGATACGGGAGTGCGGGTTTTACCATTACAATATCTGCTCCCTCGTCTATATCCAGGGCCACTTCTCGTATAGCTTCTTCTGAGTTTGGTGTATCCATTTGATATGTCCGCCTGTCTCCGAAACTTGGTGGAGATTCGGCCGCATCTCTGAAGGGGCCAAAGTATGCCGAAGCATATTTGGCCGCATAAGACATTATGGGAATGTTGTCATAACCGTTGTCATCAAGAATGTCCCTGATCGCACCTACACGTCCATCCATCATGTCACTCGGTGCTACTATATCCACACCGGCCTCTGCGTGTGACAGGGCCTCTTTGGAAAGTAGTTTAAGTGTCTCATCATTATCTATTTGATACTCACCCGTCTTTTCATCCTTCTTTATATAACCGCAATGTCCATGGTTGGTGTACTCACACATGCAGACATCTGTTATAACCAGTATATCAGAAACGTTTTCCTTAATAGCCCTGATGGCTTTTTGTATGATACCATCATCAGCATATGCTTCAGTGCCTGACTCATCTTTGGTACTTGGAATACCAAATAAGATTACTCCGGGGATTCCGAGAGTTGCAATTTCCTTGATCTCTTCTACCAGTGTATCTACAGAAAACTGGTAATTTCCGGGCATGGAGGATATTTCGTTTTTAATACCGTCTCCGGGACGCACGAACAGCGGCATAATGAGATCTTTTACAGATAAATGGGTTTCGCGAATGAGTTCACGCAATAGTTTATTACTTCGTAATCTGCGTGGACGGTACTTTGGAAAGTGCATATTTAAGTTCCTTTAAAAACATATCTTTATAATGGTGTATAAATAGTTTATAGTGTAAAACCATTTTGTCAAATGATATATTTCATTCAGGAGGTATACACAATGCAGAATTTAGCACAATTTTTATTCGAAGTAGGTTATTTAAAGAGGGTTCGTAGGAGTGGATGGTGGTTGTTGGGAAATAAAACACCTGAGAGTGTTGCAGAACACTCCTTTCGCTGTACAATTATAGGATATTTGTTGGCAAGGTCAGAAAAAGTTGATGCCTCTAAGGTGATTATGATGTGTCTTTTTCATGATGTGCATGAGGCTAGGACGAACGACCTACACAAAATAGCTCAGAAATATATAAACCTTGAAGAGGCAGACGCCAAAGCATCACAGGAACAGTTAGAGTTTTTAAAGGGTTCTGTGGGAAAAGAGGTAGAAGATATATTAAGTGATCTGGCAAATCAGGAAAGCATGGAAAGCATAGTCGCTGAAGATGCAGACATCCTGGAATGCGCAATACAGGCCAGGGAATATCAGGTACAAGGGTATGAAGATGCCATAGACTGGATCGAAAGAGCTAAGGGCAGACTAAGGTGTGAATCATCAAAAAAACTACTGTCAATCATAGAACATTCTGATCCTAATGAATGGTGGAAGAAACTTAAAGACAGTGATAAATAGATACCAGAAATCTGACAATCAAAAACATTTTGACAATTATTGCTTATTATCCTAGAATTTTGCAGTAGCTTGAAGGATTTTACATAATTTGAAAAGGGGAAAATAGAATGGAGACTCAACTTGACAGAGCCAGAGATGGCGAAATTACACAAGAGATGAAAGAGGCTGCTGTCTATGATGATGT